>JAEWNX010000123.1 GCA_023461135.1 Pseudomonadota bacterium | reverse complement strand
GGTCGAGCACGATCACGTCGAGCCCGAGATCGGCGGCGGCGTTGAGCGGAGCTTCCGCCGCGGCGCCGCAATCGACCGTGATCACCAGCTCGACGCCCTGCTCTTTCAAGCGCTCGAACGCGAGCACAGAGGGGCCGTAGCCTTCCTTCATGCGGTCCGGCACATAGATTTTCAGCTCACGCCCGCGTGCACGGAAGTAGCGCACGAGCTGGGCGGCGGATGAGCCGCCGTCGACATCGTAATCCGCCAACACGGCGCATGAGCGTCCGTTGACGATCGCATCTTCGATGACGCGCGCGGCTTCGTCCATGTCCTGGAACGAGGATGGATCGGGGAAGTGGGTCTTCAGCGTCGGCGCGAGGAACGCTTCGGCGTCATCCGGCGCCACGCCACGCGCCGCCAACAAACGCGCCGCTATCTCCGGCAACGCAAACCGCCGCCGCAGCGCTTCCACCATGCCGAGATCGGCGTCACGCGCGCGCCAGCGCCGGCCCGTCAGCGAGCGTTCGACGCCCAGGAACGCCGCGCCATTGCCCGTGGAAAGTTTCGCCGCCGCAGACATATCCCCGCTTAGCCCGATTCTACCGGCCCGCCTTGCCGACTCTCCCGGCCGCTATGCAGTTCTAAGCGATCCGGCAACTCCTCGAAGTGCTAAGCTTATCCACATGGCAATCGAGCACATTCTCGGCCTCGTGGCTTTCGTCGTGATCGTTTTGACGCTCTCGCTGCTGCTGCCGACAAAAACGCGCGGCTACCGCACGGACGCCAGCGGCGACGGCGGCGCAAACGCCGGTTGGTTCAGCGATGGAGCCGATTGCGGCGCCGATAGCGGGGGCGGCGACGGCGGCGGCGACTAGCGCCGTCAATACCGGCCGTAGCCGCCGTCGATGAGAATTTTGTCACCGGTGTGAAATGCGCTTGCATCACTTGCGAGATAGACCGCGATGCCGGCGAAATCCTCAGGTTCGCCCCAGCGACCGGCCGGCACGCGTCCGATGACTGTCTCGTTGAACTTCTCGCTCTGTTGCGCTCGCCCCGTCATGTCCGTGGCGATCCAGCCCGGCATGATCGCGTTGCAGCGTACGCCGTAACGCGCGAACTCCACCGCAACGCCATCGACAAAACCAAGCACCGCGTTCTTGGACGCCGCGTAGTCCTCGTTGCGCGGCGCGCCCTGGCCCACAACCATACTCGAAATCGCAACCACCGAGCCGCCCGGATCGCCCGCCTCGGCGCGCGCCTTCATATGCCGGCACGCCTCGCGCATCGTCCACAGCATGCCGTCCACATTGATCGACATGACGCGGCGATAGTCGTCACCGCCAATATCGAGGAACGACTTCCAGTAATTGGACACGCCGGCGTTCGCGAAACACGCATCGAGCCGCCCGTGTGCAGCCAGCAGCGACTGCATCGCCGCGACGACATTCTCTTCCTTGGAAACGTCTACGATCCGCGCACTAGCGCGACCGCCATGCGTCTCGAGCTTCGCCTTGGCGGCGGCGTTTTTAGCCGCGTTCGTGCCCCAGATCTCCACCGCCGCGCCAGCTTGCGCCAGACCCTCCGCCATCCCCAAGCCAATGCCGCCATTGCCGCCAGTGACGAGCGCGACTTTGCCGGTGAGATCGAAGGGCTTGAACATCACAATGGCTGGCGCACGCGCAGTTCGCTCATCGTACGCGTGTATGAGTTGAGGATGAGCGTATGGGTGGTGACGATGCCGTTTGAAACGCGCACGCCGTCTACAAGCGAGCCTTGCGTGACGCCCGTCATGAGGAAGATTGCGTCGTCGCTGACGAGTTCGTCGAGCAGATAGCGGCGCTTGAAGTCTGAAACGCCCGTTCGCTCGGCGCGCGCGCGTTCGTCGTCGTTGCGGAAAACAAGTCGCCCCTGAAACTGACCGCCGACGCATTTCAGCGCCGCCGCCGCCAGCACGCCCTCCGGCGCCCCGCCTTGACCGACATACATGTCGATACCCGTTTCGGGCTTGGTGCAGTAGATGACACCCGCCACATCGCCGTCGGTGATCAAGTGCACGCGGCAGCCGACCTTGCGCAGCGCCGCGATGATCTCCGCGTGCCTCGGGCGATCCAGCACGCACACGCCAATCTCCTCGACGCGGCAGCCTTTGGCTTTCGCCAGCGCCTTAACGTTTTCATCCGCAGGCTTGTCGAGATCGATCACCCCAGGTTCGAAGCCCGGACCGCACGCCAGCTTGTCCATGTACGTGTCCGGCGCATGCAGAAGCCCGCCGCGCGGTGCGAACGCGATCACCGCGCACGCGTTCGCCATCGCTTTTGCCGTCAGCGTCGTGCCTTCCAGCGGATCGAGCGCGATGTCGAGTTCGTGGCCTTCGCCGTTGCCAACTTCTTCCCCGATATAGAGCATAGGCGCTTCGTCGCGCTCGCCTTCGCCGATCACGATCCGGCCCTTCATCGGCATCTGATTGAGCATCGTGCGCATCGCATCGACCGCGGCCTGGTCGGCGGCTTTTTCATCGCCGCGGCCCGCAAGCTTCGCCGCAGCGATGGCCGCCGCAATCGGCACGCGAACCGCCGAAAACGCCAGATCGTCGGTCATGTTATGCATGCGGAACTCCGGAAATCCGTCGGGCGCTGCTTCCGATGGGAGACAGCGTCCGTCAAGGGTGAACGTAAAGAGCTACTCGGCCGCTGCCGGCGCGGCGTTGGATTGCAGGAAGCGTTTCAGATTGCGCGCGGCTTGCCGGATGCGCTGCTCGTTCTCCACGAGCGCAATACGCACATACCCATCGCCGTATTCGCCAAACCCGGCGCCGGGCGCAACGGCGATCTCGGCGCCCTCCATCAGGCGCTTGGAGAACTCCACCGAACCCAGGTGGGCGAATTTCTCCGGCAGCGGCGCCCAGCAGAACATCGAAGCGTTCGGCTTCGGCACGGGCCAGCCGGCTTTCGCGAACGTATCCACGAGCACGTCGCGGCGATGCCTGTACGTCTCGCGCATCTCGGCGACGCAATCCTGCGGCCCGTTGAGCGCAGCGGCCGCCGCCACCTGCACCGGCGTGTAGGCGCCGTAGTCGAGATAGGACTTCACCCGTGCGAGGGCTGCGATCAGCCGCTCGTTGCCGAGCGCGAAGCCGACGCGGAAACCCGCCATCGAATACGTCTTCGAAAGCGTGTTCACTTCTACGGCGACATCCGCGGCGCCCTCGACTTGCAGCACGGAGGGCGGCGGATCGCCTTCGAAATAGATTTCCGAATAGGCCATGTCCGAGAGGACGAACATGTCGTGTTTGCGCGCGAAGGCGACGGCGTCCTTGTAGAAATCAAGATCTGCGGTCTGGGCCGTGGGATTTGCCGGATAGCAAGTCACCATCGCGATCGGCGGCGGCACCGAGTGGCGCACTGCGCGGCCGATGCCGCTCAAATATTGCTCAGGCGAATGGGCTTCGACCGAGCGGATGACGCCGCCGGCCATGATGAAGCCGAACGCGTGGATCGGATACGACGGGTTGGGCGAGATAATCACATCGCCGGGCGCGGTGATCGCCTGCGCCAGGTTGGCAAAGCCTTCCTTCGAGCCGAGCGTGGAAACGATCTGCGTATCCGGATTGAGCCTCACCCCAAAGCGACGCTGGTAATAACCCGCCATCGCCTTGCGCAGGCCCGGGATGCCGCGCGAGGCCGAGTAGCGATTGGTGCGGGGCTTCCGCGCCGTCTCGCACAATTTGTCGATGATGTGCTCCGGCACGGGCAGATCCGGATTGCCCATGCCGAAATCGACGATGTCGACCCCCTGCCCGCGCAGGCGCGCTTTCAGGCGGTTGACCTCCTCGAACACATAAGGCGGCAACCGGCGAATCTTGTGGAAATCGGAAGCGCTCATCGGCGTCGCGCGATCACTCGGGGTGGGCTTGGCGCGACTCTTCAAGAACTTCGCGCGCCTCTTCGACGAATGCGTCGCTGTTCGCTGGCGGGGCGGGCTCGGCGCGGGGGTTGTTTTTCAACTCTTCCCGCGCGCGAACGAGATCGGCCTCCACCCGGGCCCAATAGGCCGGATTGGTGTTGGCGGTGGTCCGCTGCGGGACATCCCGGAGGCTGGGATAGCCGCCCTCGGCCTCGGCTTGGGCTTCGTTGAACCAATCCGGCGCCTGGCCCGAGGACGAGATGCAGCCGCCGAGCGCAAAAAGACCCGCAAGTACCGCCGCCGCACGCATGAATCGCTCCCGGAAACCGTCTCTTAGCCGGTCTATATCAAGCCCTGGGTTTGCGCCACCGCGCGAGGCGGTCCACTTAAGGCACGAGGAGACGCCCAATGACGGACGGGGATAAGACGCCCGCCGACCAGCCAGTGACCGCACCGGCCAAGCCAAAGCGCGCGCGCCGCCGTGCGGCTGACGGCAATGGGGCGCCTGCCTCCCCGCGCAAACGCGCCGCCAAAAAGGCTGCGCCCCCGCCGCCGGCCCCAGAGCCGCCGCGGCAAACAGCGTCTGCGCCGGCGAGCGCCCTCAATGAAGTCATCATGGCGCAGACGGCCGATAGCCTGGCGCAGCTCTCCGCCAATCTCGCTTCGGCGATGACGCGCGCCAACCAGGTCTTCTCCACAGCCTTCCTTGAGCAATCGAAGGATCCATCGACGTGGAAGCCGGATCCGCTCGGCGTGCAAACGGCGCTGAATGAAGTGTGGTCGCGTTTGGCCATGCAGCCGGAAACGTTGCGGGAGGCACACGCGCAGCTCTGGCAACGCTACGGCGAGATCTGGCAGCGCCACGCGACGCAGATGATCACCGGCCAATTTCCCACCGAAGCGGAGGCGCCGCGCGACAAACGCTTCCGCGATCCAGAATGGCGCAGCAATCCAGCGTTCTCGATGCTGCGCGAGACCTATCTCGCCACCGCCGATTTCATCACCGAGCTTGTGCACAAGACTGAGGGTGTCGATGAGGAGGACAAGCGCAAGGCGTCCTTCTTCATCAAGCAAGCTGTCGACGCCGCGTCACCGTCCAACTTCCTGATGACCAATCCAACGGCGCTGCGCGCGCTGCTTTCCACGCACGGCGAAAGCCTGAAGCGCGGCATCGACCAGCTCGCCGATGATCTGAAGCGCGGCCACGGTCACCTTGCAATCTCACAAACCGACCTCGACGCGTTCCGGGTCGGCGAGAACGTCGCCACCTCGCCCGGCAAGGTTATTTTTCGCAATCGCCTGTTCGAGCTGATCCAGTACGACGCCGCGACCGAAACCGTGCATGAGGTCCCGCTACTGATCTTCCCGCCGTGGATCAACAAGTTCTATATCCTTGATTTGCAGCCGAAAAACTCGATGATACGCTGGCTGACGAGCCGCGGTTACACGGTTTTCCTCGTTTCCTGGGTCAATCCCGACGAAGAGCTCTCAAGCGCCACGTTCGAAGATTACATCCGCGAGGGCGTCTACGCCGCCGTGCAGGCAGTGGAGGACGCAACGGGCGCGCCGCGCCTGAACGCCGTCGGCTATTGCATCGGCGGCACGCTCCTCGCGGCCACGCTCGCGCACATGGCGGCCACCGGCGATGCGCGCATCCAGAGCGCGACGTTCTTCGCCTCCCAAGCCGACTTTACATTTGCCGGCGACCTCAAGGTCTTCACCGACGAAGCGGGCCTAAAATATCTCGAAGACAAGATGGAGGCCTCTGGCGGCGTGCTCGACGCCAACACGATGGCGGCGACGTTCAATTCGTTGCGCGCCAACGACCTCGTTTGGAACTACGTTGTCGACAATTACTACCTAGGGAAGGAACCCCCGCCGTTCGACCTGCTCTATTGGAACGCAGACCAAACACGCATGCCCAAGGCGCTGCACCTCTTCTATCTGCGCAACTTCTACAAAGAGAACGCGCTGACCAAGGGGATGCTCACGCTGCTCGGTCAGCATCTGTCGCTCAAAGACGTGACGATCCCGATCTTCATGCAGAGCTCGCGTGACGATCACATAGCGCCCTGTGCGAGCGTCCATAGAAGCGCGCAAGCGTTCGGCGGACCGGTGGAATTCATCGTCGCGGGCTCGGGGCACATCGCCGGCGTGATCAATCACCCCGATGCGCAAAAGTACCAGTTCTGGTCAGCCAAGCATCTCACGGACGGCGTCGAGAACTGGTTCAAAAGCGCAGCGGAAACCAAGGGCTCGTGGTGGCCCTACTGGGACGCTTGGCTCAGCGAACGCTCGGGCCCCGACGTCCCCGCGCGCACGCCCGGCGACGGCAAGCTCAAGCCGCTCGGCGATGCGCCCGGCGAATACGTGAAGGTGCGCAGCTAAGCGCGCCGCCGCCCGCGTCTCACTGCCGCGACGAGGAGTTAGAGCCCTGCGGCTTCACTCAAACCCAACGCGATGTTGAGATTCTGCACCGCCGCGCCGCTCGCGCCCTTTCCGAGATTGTCGAGTAGCGCGACGAGGCGTGCTTCATCGTCGTGGCCGAACACGTAGAGCTGCATCCGGTTGGTGTCGTTCTGTCCCTCCGGATCGAGGGTTTTGATCGCGCCGGCCTCTTCCGGCGACGCCACGGAGACGAAGCTTTCGCCGGTATAGGCCTCCGTCAACGCGCGATGCACGTCCGCCAACTTTGGCCGCGCCGGCAGCGCCGACAGCGGCAGCGGGGCCTCCACGATCATCCCTTTGTAATAGCGCCCCACGCTCGGCGCGAAGATCGGCGCACGCGCGAGCCCCGCATATTTCTGCATCTCGGGAACATGCTTGTGCTTCTGCGCCATTGCATAGATGCGATACGGCGCGCGCGTGAATGTCGGCGAGGCCTCGTCCTCGAACTCGGCGATCATTGCCTTGCCGCCGCCGGAATAGCCGCTCACGGCGTTCACGCTCACCGGCCAATCGCGCGGCACGATCCCCGCCTCCACCAGCGGCCGCATCAGGCCAATGAACCCCGTCGCATAGCAGCCTGGATTGGAAATGCGCTTGGACGCGGCGATCTTCGCGCGCTGATCCTTCGCCATCTCGGCAAAGCCGTACGTCCAGTCCGGCGCCACCCTATGCGCCGTCGACGCATCGATCACCTTCACACGCGCGTTCTCGATCATCGCCACCGCTTCGCGCGCCGCGTCGTCCGGCAAGCACAGGATCACCGCATCGACGCTGTTCAGCAGGCGGCGGCGCTCGCTCGCGTCCTTGCGTTAGCCCGGGTCGATCGAGACGAGAGCGATGTCACGGCGGCCCTCAAGGCGCTCGCGGATTTGCAGGCCGGTCGTTCCGGCTTCGCCATCAATGAAGACCTTTGCGCTCATGTCTGGACTTTCTGGCCGGAGTTTCCCTAACTCTCCGCAGGGTGGTCATTGAAAGGGGTCGGTTATGCTCGCCAGCTTTTTCAACTTCGACAAGTTTCTCGCACCCGTTCTGATCAAAATCGTCTATTGGATCGGCATCGTACTCATCGTGCTGTCGACGCTAATGGGCGTGCTTGGCGGCGGCATGATGTCTTCGATGATGGCCAGCCAGTACGGCGGCTACGGCGGCGGATTCAATATCTTCGGCGCATTGATCGCGCTTCTGGTCGGCGCAGCGGCTATATTGTTCTGGCGTGTCGCCTGCGAGGTCTGGATCGTCATCTTCTCCATCAACGATCGGCTTGGCGTCCTGGTGGACCGCGGCAAGGTCTAGGCAACAACAGAAACGGGGGGGGGGGTGGGGGAGCGCCCCGCCCGGGGGGCGCACGACGCGCT
>JAEWNX010000122.1 GCA_023461135.1 Pseudomonadota bacterium | reverse complement strand
GCCGAGCATCGCGCAGATAGGAGAATTCATCATTCGCCGATCATAACGCCACGGCGCCGGCTCACAAAGCCGCGCCAACACGCTAGGCTCATCTCATGAGCGACGCAGCGCGCACGCCCGTGATCGTCGGGGTCGGCCAGATCAACGATCGGTCGGAAGACGTTGCGTCAGCCTTGGACTCCTTCGGCCTGATGCGGGCCGCTCTCGAATCGGCTGACCAGGACGCGGGCGGCGGCTGGCTGCGCGAGATGGACGCGATCGCCGTCGTGGATCAGCTCTCGTTTCCCCAGCTCACCGAAATCCCCGAGCGGCTGGCGGCGGCGTTCGGCGCAGCGCCCCGGCTCTGCACGAAGACAAGGTATCCGAGTGGGGAAAGCCCGGTGCTCCTTCTCAACGAAGCGGCCGAACGTATCCGCGCAGGCGAGAGCGAGATCGCTGTCGTCGTGGGCGGCGAAGCGCTGCGCACAGCGGCGCGGCGCGCACAAGCCGCGCCTGGAGAGAGGAACGCGGTGCGCGACGCGGCGGCGCGCTCGGCTAGACCGCTGCGGCAGAAATACGGATTGGTCGCGCCGACGGATATCTACCCGCTCTACGAGAATGCGAGCCGCGCCGCATTTCGGCAAACGCTCGAAGAGGCGCAGCGTGAAAGCGCGGAAATCTGGTCCCGGCTGTCGGAGGTCGCGGCGGCGAACGAACACGCTTGGTTGCGCAAGGCGGTGACGCCCGAAGAGGTGCTGACGCCTTCGGCGCACAATCGGCCGATCGCGTTTCCCTATACCAAGCTGATGGTGGCGAACGCGTCGGTCAATCAGGGCGCCGGGTTCATCGTCGCGAGTTTGGCGAAGGCGCGCGCAATGCGGACGCCCGAAGAGCGCCTCATCTTTGTGGGTCACGGTGCGGCTGCGCGCGAGCCGAGCGATGTGTTGTCGCGCGAGGGTTACACCCGGTCGATCGCGCTTGAGACGGCGCTGCTCAAGTGCCTTGAGGTCAACGTCCTCGGCGCCGGCGACCTCGACGCTGTGGAACTCTATTCATGTTTTCCCTGCGTGCCGAAACTGGCGCGGCGCGTGCTGGATTGGCCGGTCGACAGGCCGATGTCGGTCGCCGGCGGGCTGACGTTCGCGGGCGGCCCCGTCGGGAACTACATGAGCCACGCCATTGCGGCCATGACGGAGCGCCTGCGCGGCGAGGCCCGCACGGGCCTTCTGTTCGGCAACGGCGGCTTCGCCAACACTAATCATTGCATCGTGCTGACGCGCGAGCCGAACGCCCACGCAGCGCAGTCCCGCGCATTCGACTTTCAAACGGACGCGGATGAACGGCGCAGCGCCGCGCCGGAACTGATCGAAGACTATGCCGGCCCAGGCCGAGTCGAGACCTACACCATCTTCTACGATCGCGAAGGCGCGGCGCGCTTTGGCGTGGTGGTCGCGCGGACGCCCGGAGGCGCGCGCTTCCTTGCGCGCGTCGAGGGACGCGACGAAGATACACTCGGCCGGCTCACCAGCGCGACCGCAGAGCCGGTCGGCGCGGACGGCGTGTCGCTGCGGCACGACGACGGATTGTGCCGCTGGCGCTTCACATAAGCGCGAGGAGCCGTTTTTCGTTCCGATTTGGGCAGGTGCGGCGACGACGAGTGCGAACCAACGGGCCGCTTGTCTCGTTCTTCACCCGCATGTGGAACGTGACACGCACTCAAGGCCGCTTTGTCGGCGTTATGAATGAGGTCGAGCGCACGCGGCCGAGCCGCACGACCGCGCGGCGTCTCCGCGCGCTCAAGCGCTTCCTCTTCGTGGCGAGCGTTCCCGAAGATGAAACGCGCGTGAAGCCGCTCCTCGAACTGATCGAGCGCGACGGTCACGTCCTGTGGATCGACCACGCCCACCTGCCGTCCGGGCCGAGCTACAGGCGGGACGCGGCGGCGGCGCTCTACGCGTGCCGCGCCATGGTCGTGTTCTGTTCTGCGGCGTCCTACGGCGTGACGACATTTCGCGGGGAGGTAGCAACGGCCTTCAAGCTCAATAGGCCGATCGTTCCGGTGATTCTTGACGAAACGCCGATGCCGGACACGTTTTCCTTCTATCTCGGCCGCTGGCCGGCGGTCCGCCTGGACGACCCGCACTGGAAAGTGCGGCTGCGCTCGGCGACGGAAGCGCTCGCGCGCGGCAAGCGGCAGTGGCAGGGCAGCCCGCCTGTGAGCGCGGAATGCGCGCCTGTGCTGGTGATAAGCTAGGCGGTCTGGCCGGACAGACGCTTGCGCGCCCGCTCTTCGCCAATCAGCGGAAACAGCGCCGCCATTTCCGGACCGTGATCCAAACCGGTGAGCGCTTGCCGGAGCGGCATGAACAGCGCCTTGCCTTTGGCGCCGGTTTTTTCCTTCACCGCGTTCGTGAATGCACTCCACGTGGTCGCGTCGTAGGCGCCGCGCGGCAGCACCTCGAGCGCAGCGGCCGCAAACGCAGCGTCCGCCACAAACGGCTCTATCGGTCCCTCCACGATATGTGCCCACTGACGCACTTCGGGCAGCAGCGAGATGTTCGCGCGAATTGCGTTCCAAAAAGCCTCGCCCTTGTCGGCCTCGAGCTTGGTGAGGCGGTCTTTCACGGCGGCGTAATCGAGCTGATGCAAGACGGCGGCGTTCACACGCTTCAACTCTTCAGGATCGAAGCGCGCGGGAGCTCGACCGATTTTTTCGAACGCAAACTCATCGGCGAGCTGTTTCAGGGACGTGCGCGCTTCCACCGGCTCGGAGGTGCCGATCTTGGCCAGATGTGAAAGCACCGCCATCGGCTCGTAGCCCTCAGCGGAAAGTTCGCTTACCGAAAGCGATCCCAACCGCTTCGAGAGGGCGCCGCCATCGGCGCCGACGAGGAGCGGAAAATGCCCCAACGCAGGCGCATCGCCGCCGAGCGCCTCGAATATCTCGATTTGGACGCCGGAATTTGTGACGTGGTCTTCACCACGCACGATGTGCGTGATCTTGAAGTCGATGTCATCGACAACGCTGGGCAGCGTGTAGAGGAAGGCGCCGTCCTCGCGGATCAGCACAGGATCGCTGAGCGAGGCTGTGTCGATCGATTGTGCCCCGCGCACCAAATCGACCCAGTCCTTGCGTGCGCCGGAAAGCTTGAAGCGCCAGTGCGGCTTGCGCCCCTCCGCCTCCAGCTTGGCGCGGTCCTGCGCGCTCAATTTCAGCGCGGCGCGGTCATAAATCGGCGGCTTGCCGGTGGCCTGCGCGATCTTGCGGCGGCGATCGAGTTCCTCCTCGGTTTCGTAGCACGGATAGAGCAGGCCGTCGGCCTTCAGCTTCGCAGCGGCTTTTTCGTACGCGTCGAACCGATGCGACTGGTTTGCGCGCTCCTGCCACGTCAAGCCAAGCCACGTCAGATCGTCCTCGATGCCCTTCTCGAATTCCTTTGTGGAGCGGGCGAGGTCCGTGTCGTCGATACGCAGCAGAACCTGGCCGCCTTCCCGCAGGGCGAACAGCCAGTTCAGCAATGCGGTGCGCACATTGCCGACGTGAATTCGCCCTGTGGGCGACGGCGCGAAGCGAAGACGGATGGACATAACGTAAGACTCGGGGACCGGGAGCGCCGGGTTATGCGGCGCGCCGCCCTCGCCTGTCCAGCGCTCCGGTTCAGCTTGAACTGAGCGGGCGCCTGCTTAGGGTGCATTCGGCAGCATGGGAGACGCACGATGGCGACGCGGTCGCGAGAAATCCGCTTGGAGAGCCGGCCGACCGGCATGCCTGAGGCGTCCAACTTCTACCTTGCAGTTGTGGAATTGCCGGAGCCTGGGCCGGGCGATGTCGAAGTGCGCAACGCGTGGATGTCGGTGGACCCCTACATGCGCGGGCGCATGTACGACCGGCCGAGCTATGTGCCGCCGTTCCAGCTTAACCAGACGCTGCAAGGCGGCGCGGTGGGCCAAGTTGTCAGATCGAACGACCCGAAGTTCAAGCCGGGCGATTGGGTCGAGAGCATGTTTGGCTGGCGCGAGGCGTTCGTCGCGTCGGGCTCGGCGCTCAACAAGCTCCCAAGCGAAGGCATTCCTCCGCAAGCGTTCCTCGGCGTGCTCGGCATGCCCGGCATGACGGCGTACACGAGCTTCCATCGCATCGGCGAACCCAAGGAAGGCGACGTCGTGTTCGTGTCCGGCGCGGGCGGCGCCGTGGGCGCGACCGTGTGTCAGATCGCGAAGATCCGGGGCTGCACCGTGATCGCTTCCGCCGGATCGGACAGGAAGCTCGACTGGCTGAAATCACTCGGGGTCGACCACGTCGTGAACTACAAGAACGGCCATCTTTTGGAGGATGTCCGCGCGGGGGCGCCGAAGGGCATCGATATCTATTTCGACAATGTCGGCGGGCCGCACCTCGAAGTGGCGCTCGAAGTCGCGCGCCCATTTGCGCGGTTCATCGAATGCGGCATGATCTCCGTCTACAACGCTACCGAGCCGCAGCCTGGCCCGCGCAACATGCCGTATATTGTCGGCAAGCGGATCAAGATGCAGGGCTTCATCGTCTCCGACTTCATGGACATGCGCGAGCAATTCTACGCCGAGATGGGCAAGTGGGTGCGCGAAGGCAAAGTGAAGTGGGAAGAGACGGTCGAAAACGGAATCGAGAACGCACCGAAGGCGTTCCTCAACCTCTTCACCGGCGCCAATTTTGGTAAGATGCTGGTCAAACTAGACTGAGATGAGCGTCCGGCTCTTTCAGGCGTATGTGATGGTGGACTGGAGCGCGGCGGCCAAGCCCGCGACAGGTCCGGACTCCATCTGGGTGGGCGTGCTCAAGCGCAACGTCCGCTTCCAGATGGCGTTCGAAGCGCACAACCCCTCCACGCGCGCGGAAGCTGAAACGCTGCTCAACGCCGTGCTGGACGATTTGAAGCGCAAGAGCGAGCGCGTGCTCGTCGGCTTCGACTTTCCGCTCGCCTTCCCGCGCGGCACGGCGGCAGCGCTGAAACTCGCGGGCGAGCCCTGGCGGGCGCTGATCGAGTTCGTCGCGCGCGAAGTGAAAGACAAACCGAACAACGCCAACAACCGCTTTCAAGTCGGCGCAAAGATGAACCGACTGATGACCGGGGAGCCATTTCCGTTTTGGGGTGCGCCGGAGCGCGATGCGCAGGCGACGCTCTCCACCAAGCGTCCGCGTGAGCACACGCCTGCCGATCTCCCAGAGTTTCGGCTGACCGAGCAGGCGATCAAAGGCCCTACGCCGATCTGGAAGCTTTACTATCAGGGATCGGTGGGCGGCCAGGCGCTGACGGGCCTGCCTGTCGTGAAGCGCCTGCGCGACAAGCGCGCGGCGAAGCTTTGGCCGTTCGAGACCGGCTGGCGCCCGCTGGGGCCGGCCGATCTCGCAGAAACCGACGCCGTGATCGCGGAAATCTATCCTTCGATGTTCGGCGCCAAGCCCGCTGCACGCGAAGTGAAGGACGAAGCGCAAGTGCGCAGCGCGTGCGAGCGGTTCAATGCACTGGATGGGAAAGGCCAGCTCGCACCGATGTTCGGCCCGGCGAAAGACGATCCGCGCCGGGAGATTGTGGAGCGCGAGGAAGGTTGGATCCTCGGTGCGCCGGTCTAGCGGCCGCTAATCCGCGGGAGACGGATCAGGAACCGTCTGCCGGCTGGAAGCTGGCGGCGCCCGGCGCGACAACGCCCACCAGCGCGCAATGAGCACGCCCGCGCTCAGCACGCTCGACCAGAAGATCGCGAACAACAGCCCTGCGACGCCCATGCCCTGGCGCTCTGCGAGCCAATAGCCAAGCAGCGGCATCACCACGGCGTAGGCGAGGATGTGGCTGAATGTCGGAAACCAGTTGTCGCCGCGCGACCTCAGAGCGGAGGCGATGACGACCTGGGCCCCG
>JAEWNX010000121.1 GCA_023461135.1 Pseudomonadota bacterium | reverse complement strand
CCGATGAACCGCGCCGCGGCGGTGAAGGCGATCCGCGTCAGAAGCCGAAACCGGAACGCGCGCGTCATCCGCGCAACGTGCGCATCAATCTCGACGTCTCCCCCGCGGCGAGCGTGATGCCTAAGGGCCGCAACTTCCACTAACCGCGCCATCGCGCGAAAATGGCGGTCGGCAACACGCGCGCGTCGTTTGCGTGCGGCAACGCCATCTCACCGGACTCCCATGTCCCGTCTGCGCCGTTGAAAGCCTGCTGCGCCGTTTGCGCGAGCGCGAGATAGGAGAGGCGCACCGCATACACCGTGGCGATGAAGAAGCCGCGTGCACTGCCGCGCTTCTCCGGATCTCCTCGAAGAAGCGTCTGGCAGCTGTCCACCAGGTCCGAAAGCTGTTCTTCGAGGCGCCACGTTTCGCCGTTCGGCCCGCGCCCGAATTTTGGCGGATCGAGAATGACCCCGTCATAGCGCCTCCCGCGTCTGATCTCACGTTTCACGAACGCGAGCGCGTCGTCGCAAATCCAACGGATGGGCGCGTTTTCCAAACCTGCCTCACGCTGATTGTCGCGAGCAAAGCCGATCGCCTTCTTCGAGGCGTCAACATGCGTCACCTTCGCGCCGGCCGACGCGCAGGCAAGCGACGCGAGCCCTGTGTAGCCGAACAGATTCAGCACCTCAGGCTCACCGCTCTTGCGCCCGCGCAGCCAGTCGCGCGCAAAGCGCCAATGCACCGAATGCTCAGGGAAGAACGCGAGGTGCCGGAACGGCGTTGGCCGCGAGAGAAACTTGAGATCGTCCCACTTGAGCGTCCATGTTTCCGGCAGGGGCCTGTTGAAACGCCAGCGCCCCGCCTCGTCGTCATCCGAAGCTGCCGGCGCAAACACTGCATCCGCTGCGTTCCATTCCGAGGCAGCCAAACTTGGCGACCACAATGCCTGCGGCTCCGGCCGTACGAAGCGGTACGGCCCAACTTGCTCCAGCTTGCCGCCATTGCCGCTGTCGAGCAAACGATAGTCCCGCCAATCGTCAGCGATGAGAATGTCAGGCGCGCGCGCCGTCATATCCGCGTCTCCGCCACAGATCGTAGAGCATAACGGCCGTCGCCACCGCGAGGTTCAAACTATCCGCACGCCCGCGCATCGGCAAACGCACCAGGAGATCGCACGCCGCTTCCATGTCGGCCGGCAAGCCGGATTGCTCATTGCCCATCAGCACGATCGCGCGGGCAGGAGCAGGGGCCTCCGTAGCGAGCCCCGCCCCCTTCAGCGATGCACCGACGATGTGGGCGCCGCGCTTTTCCTTGTATCGAAGCAGATCGGCAAACGAAGCGCGCACCATCTTCACCGCAAAGATCGAACCCATGCTCGCGCGCACGGCCTCCACCGAAAACGGGTCGCAGCTTTCGCCCAGGAGCACGACGCCGCCGGCGCCCGTGGAATCCGCCGTGCGCAGGATCGTGCCGAGATTGCCGGGATCGCGCACCCCTTCGAGCGCGACAATCGTGTCCCCATCCAGCTCTTCCAGCGGCGCGAGCCGCTGTTTGTAGGCGCCGATCACCGTTTGCGGGTTGTCCCGCTTCGAGATCTGCGAGAGCACGCTTTCGCTCGTCTCGATAACGCGCACGCGCCTTGCTTCAGCGTCATGTAGGAGCTTGCGGACCTGGTCGCGCGTCAGCGCCGCGGGCGAGTAGACGAGGATCTCCGGCCATACGCCAAGATCGGCGGCTTCGACCGCCAGGCGCGCGCCTTCGGCGAGGAAAAGGCCTGTCTCCGCGCGGCCTTTCTTCACGTGAAGGCTCTTTAGCTGCTTGATCAGCGGATTGGAGGGAGAGGTGATCTGGTGCGCCATTGGTCTCTCGGCGCTCGCCCGCCGGGGTGTTTCGTGTTTTCGCCTAGTTCGGGAGGCATTAGAAGAGCTTCAGTTCATGCTTTATATGCGCGTGGTGCGGGAAAAATGATCGGCCTCTTCTTGTCCGAGGTGATCCTGTTCGTTGCGGCCGGTTTGATCGGATTCGCGATCGGCTGGCGCGCACGCGCGCTCGCGTCCGCGCGGCGTATGGCCGATGAACGCCGCGACGTGGAATATCTGCGCAGCGCCTTGAGCGAAGCGCAAGTGCGGCGCGCGCGCATCTCATGACCGGGGAAGACGACGAACGCGAAAGCTGGACGCGCCCCGCGTTGCTGATAGGCGCGGGTGGCGCCGTGCTAACGATGCTGCTCGGCATGTTGGCGCCGCAAGGCGGTGCGGTGTGGTATGCGCCGCGCGTTCTCGAGGACCGCGTGGCGACGGCGCTCTCCGCGGCGGGGCATCCAGGGCTGGACATCACCATGAACGGTCAGCGCGCCGTGCTGCGCGGCATTGTCGAGGATGAGACCGACATTGCGCGCGTGCAGCAGGCCGCGTTGACGGCGGCGGGGCCTGGCGGCGCCTGGGCGGGCGGCGTCACCAGCGTCGACACGTCCGGCGTCAGCGTCGGGCTGTTTGCGCGCCCTTATGTTTTCAGCGCGCGCCGGCAGAACCGGACCGTGCTTCTTTCCGGCGCGGCGCCGAGCGAAGACTCCAAACGCCAAATCCTGGAAGCTGCGGCCCGTGCATTCTCAGGAGCCGAACCGATCGACGAGCTTCGCGTTGCCGGCGGCGCCCCGTCGCCGCACTTCACCGCGGCGGCAGTCGACGCCGTGCGCGCGCTTCCATATTTGAGCAGCGGCGAAGTGCGCATCATCGACTCGCAGATCGTGGTCATCGGCGACGGCGCGCAGGAAGCTGTCGACGCCGTAAGGCGCGCGTTCGCCGATCAGCCGGCGCCGTTCAGCACGCGTTTTGCCGTCTCCATTGACGGCCTCGACGTCGAGCACCCTGAATTGCAGGGGCTCAATCTCATCAGCGGCAGCGCGGAAACGTGCGAGCGGGCGTTCGATCGGCTGATGGAGCGCAACGTCATCAACTTCGCCTCGAACTCGGCGACGGTCGATCCGTCGAGCCGTTCCGTGCTGGATGCACTCGCTTCCGTCGCGTTGCGCTGCGACCGTTATTCCATCGAGGTGGCCGGCCATACCGACAACCAGGGCGAGCGCGAGATGAACATGCAGCTTTCGCAGCGCCGGGCCGATGCGGTTGCGAACTATTTGGCGACGCAGGGGGTTGATCGGTCGCGGCTGTTGGCCCGCGGATATGGGCCGGATCGGCCGCGCGCCGAGAACGCGACGCCCGCGGGGCAGGCGCAGAACCGGCGCATCGAATTCTATGTGAGCGGCGCATGATCTATCTGATTGGTCAGTTGTTGCTTTGGCTTTTTCTGGCGGCGGCGTTCGCGGCGCTCGCGGGATGGGCGTTCGCCGCGCGGCGCAGTGCGCCAGCCGAACGCACATTGCGCCGCGAGCGCGATAACCTCTTGCGCGACCTTGTCGGCATGGCGCTGGGCGAGTCGGGTGCGGCAAACGACGAAGCAGAGCGCGTACGCACAGAAGATGCGCTCCGCGGCCAGCTCGATGTGCGCGCGTCACGCATCGCAGAACTTGAGCAGGCGCTGGAG
>JAEWNX010000120.1 GCA_023461135.1 Pseudomonadota bacterium | reverse complement strand
GCCCGGGCCGATCTCGACGTTGGGGCCGAACTCGGCGCTCTTGTCGACGACGGCGGTAGGATGGATTTTAGCGCTCACGACGGACGATCCGCTTTCATGGCGGCGAATTCGCAATCGGTGGCGAGTTCGCCTCGAACCTCGACGCGGCCGCGAAATTTGAAGATGTTGCGGCGTTGGAACAGCACTTCGACGAACATCTCCATGGTGTCGCCGGGCATGACCGGCTTTTTGAAACGCGCGCTTTCCACCGACATGAAGAGGATGAGGTGCTTGGCGATGTCGGCTTCGAGGGTCTTGGACATGAGCACGGCGCCGGTCTGCGCCAAGGCCTCGATCTGCAGCACGCCCGGCATGACCGGCGCGCCCGGGAAGTGGCCCGGGAAGAACGGCTCGTTGATGGTGACGTTCTTGATGCCGCGAATGGATTTGTTCGGAATGTAGTCGACGGCGCGGTCGATCAGCAGGAACGGATAGCGATGCGGGAGCCGGCGCAGAATTTCGCCGATCTCGATCACATCGTCGGTGGTCTTCTGCGCTTCAGTCAGATCATTCGCCTTCATTGCGCGCCCCTGACGCCTTGCGGCTGAGCCACGCGGCCTCGCGCAGCCATTTGCGTAGCGGCTTTGCGGGATAGCCGCTCCAAACTTCACCTGGCGGCACGTCTTGGAACACTGCCGCGCCGCCTGCAAGCGTCGCCCCTGCGCCAATTTTGCGGTGGTCGGCAATGCCGACGCGGCCGCCCAAAGTGACGCCGTCGCCAAGTTGCGTTGAGCCGGAAATGCCGCCGAAAGCGGCGATCAGCACGCCGCGGCCGATCGTGCAATTGTGCGCGACGTGGCAGAGATTGTCGATCTTGGCGCCCTCGCCGATCGTGGTGTCGTCGAAGACGCCGCGGTCGACGCAGGAATTGGCGCCGATGGTGACGCGGTCCTGGATGATGACGCGGCCGAGGTGCGGGACGTCGATGGGGCCGGAGGCGTCGCCAGCGACGCCGAATCCCTGCTCGCCGATCACGGCGCCGGCGAGGATGGCGACGTCGTCGCCGATGAGGGCGAAGGCGATGGAGGCGCCTGCGCCGATGCGCGTGCGCCGGCCGATGGCGACGCCGGGGCCGATCACCGCGTTCGGGCCGATTTCGGCGCCTGCGCCGATCTGCGCGCCCGCGCCAATAACGGCGCCCGGGCCGATGCGCGCGCCCGCTTCGATCTGTGCGGACGCATCGATGGCTTCCGCCGCGCTGAAGACGCGCGGACGCGCCAGCTCAGGGACGAGCCGCGAGAACACGGCGCGCGCGTTGTCCGCGAGGATGAGCGCTTTCGCGTTGGGCGCCAGATGCGCCATCGCGGTGGGGATCACGCACGCGGCCGGCGCGCTTTCCAGCGGCTTGCCGCGCTTGGCGTCGTAATAGCAGAGATCGCCGGGGCCGGCGCGGTCAGAGGGCGCGGCGGCGGAGACAAGCGTATCGGGGTCGCCGCCAATCTCTGCGGACGGCGCAAGCGCCCGGACCGTGAGGGGTCCGAGCGCTTCGTAGAACCGTGGGTCGATCATGCGGCCGCCATGCTGGCGCCGTCGACGCCCTATGTCACCGTGCTTACTGGCCGGTCGCCGGCTGTTGCGGCTGGCATTCCGCCACGGGGTGGCGGGCGACGTTCGCAGTGCGGGTCGCGGCGTTCTGGTCGAGCTGTTGGATCACGGTGGTTGTGATGTCGTAATCGCCCGTGACTTCCAGCGCCTGGCTGGAATCGATGACCAGGCCCGCGTTGCGCTGCTGCATGATGGCGCGGACAACCGGCATTACCTGCGTGCGCACGTCGCGCAGAGCGATCAGTTGGGTGCACTCGAAATCGCCCTGCAGCGTCGCGGTGCGCGCGTTCAACTGTTGCTGACGCTGCGCCAGCGCCTGCACTTCGGCGTTGTTCTGCAATTGCTGCTGATTGAGATTGCGCAGCGAGTTCTGCAGGCGCCGCGCCTCCTGCTCGATGCTTTGCGCTTCCGGCGCCAGCGATTGCGCTTCCGTGCCGATCTGCGTGCGGACCTGATTGAGCTTCGTCGCCAGATCCCGTCCGAGCGAGGATTCCGAAAGAACGCGCTGGTAATTCACCACCACTACGCTGGCGGCTTGGCCGCGACGCTGCGCAAACGCGTCCGGCGTCGCGGCGATCGCAGTTGCTGCAACAGCAACCGCGCAAACTGTACTCATCAAACGCATTTCGCGCCTTCTCCTTAGAAACGTGTCCGGGTTGAGAACCGGAACTCTTCAAGCCGATCGTAATCCTCGTAAGCGAGGGGCTGCGAGAAATCGAACTGCACTGGGCCGAACGGCGAATCCCAGAAAACAGACACCCCAGCCACGGCCCTGAGCGAGGCCTCATCTTCGACGACCAGCCGGCTTGATCCCGACAGGTCGACGGTTTGCCGGCTCGCTGAATCCACGATCCCCAGCGTGCCGAATTCGGTGAACAAGGCGGCGCCGATGCCGTACGATTCCGGCAGCGGCAGCGGCACATCCAACTGGATCGAGCCGATCGCGTAGGCGTTGCCGCCGATCGCGTCGCCTTCTTGCACAACTTCGCCGGTCACGTCGTCGACCAGCAATTGACGCGGGCCGATGCCGGCGACGTCGAAGCCGCGGAACGAAGACCCGCCTTTGAAGAACCGGTCGTTGATGCGCACATCGTCGCCGCCCCAACCGAAAATGTAGCCGGCCGACATGCGCCCGGTCAGACGCCAGCCCTGCCACGGCAGGCCGTAATAGATGCCGCCCTCGAGCTCCGAGCGCAGGTAATTCACTTCGCCGCCGAGGCCGGCGACATCCTGGCTGAAGGAGAGATCGAAGCCGCGCGTGGCGAACGTCGGATCGTTGCGGCGATCCCAGTTCACCGTGAAGCCGAACACCGAGGTGAGGAACGTGCCTTCCTGGGCGCACAGCAACGGCCGGGTCGTGTTGGCCGGATCGCATTGGTTGATCGCGGGGGTCAACACGTTGTTGTCGTGATCGACGAACGAATCCGCGATTTCGGTTTCGTCCTGGATCAACGAATAGGTCAGCCCGAGGCTGGTGCGCTCGGCCACCGGGAAGCTCAGGCGCAGGCCCAGACCGGTCGACTGGTTCTCGAACGAAGACTGGCTGAGGAAGTCGGTGCGCAGCGAATAAAGATCGAAGCCGGCGGCGAGTTCGCGGCCCATGAAGCGCGGCTCGGTGAAGCGAAGATCGACTTGCTGGCGCTGGGAACTGGTCGAGGCGCGCAGGCGCAGGAACTGGCCGCGGCCGCGCAGGTTGCGCTCGGTGATGGACGCGTCGAACAGGAAGTTCTCACTCGAAGAATATCCGGCGGCGAAGGCCAGTTCGCCGGTCGATTGCTCTTCCACCGAGACGGTGACGACCGAACGGTCCGGCTGCGAGCCGGCGCTCTCTTCGACTTCGACGGTTTCGAAGAAACCAAGCGAGCGGATGCGCTGGCGCGAGCGGTCGAGCAGGACGCGGTTGAATGCATCGCCCTCGCTGACACGCATTTCGCGGCGGATGACGCGGTCCACGGTGCGCGTGTTGCCGACGATGTCGATGCGTTCGATGAAGACGCGCGGCCCCTCGTTCACTTCGAACGTGATGTTGACGATGCGGTTGTCGCGGTCGCGCTCCACATTCGGCGTGATGACGACGTTCGCGTAGCCGACCGTGCCGGCGACGTAGGTCATCGCGTCGATCGAATCTTCGATGAGGTCGCCCCGGAACACGGCGCCGCGCCGGATCGGCACGGCGGCCAGCAACAATTGCTCGGACAGGCGGTTGAGCTCGGTCTGGACGCGGATCTCGCCGAATTCGTAGCGAACGCCTTCTTCAACCGTGAATGTGATGAAGAAGTCGCGTTGATCCGGCGTCAGTTCGGCGACAGCCGAGACGACGCGGAAGTCGGCGTAGCCACGGTTGTTGTAGAACTGGCGGAGCTGCTCCCGGTCGTATTCGAGCCGGTCCGGATCGTAATTGTCGTTGTTGTTGAAGAAATTCCACCAGCTCGACTTCGACGTCACGATCGCGTCGCGCAGCGTACGGTCGGAGTATTCTTCATTGCCGATGAAGTTGATGTCGCGCACGCCCGTGACCGGGCCTTCGTCGACTTCGAAGATGAGGTCGACGCGGTTCTGGTCGAGTTCGCGCACTTGCGGCGTGACCTGCGCGGCGAAGCGCCCGGCGCGGCGGTACACTTCGATGATGCGCTGCACGTCCGCCTGCGCGCGCGCTGCGGTGAACACGGAGCGCGGGCGCGCCTGCACTTCCTCTTCGAGGTCGTCCTCGTCCAGCGTGCGCAGGCCCTCGAAGATCACGCGGTTGATGATCGGATTTTCGATCACCGACACGACGAGATCGGCGCCGCGTTGTTCGATCTGCACGTCGGCGAAGAGGCCGGTCGCGAACAGTGTCTTCAGCGAAAGGTCGATGCGCTCGGGATCGAACGTGTCGCCCGGACGAACCAGCATGTACGACG
>JAEWNX010000119.1 GCA_023461135.1 Pseudomonadota bacterium | reverse complement strand
ATGTCGGCTTCATCGGTTTCGTCGGCAGGCGCGTCACCGGCAAGCAGCACCGGCCGGCCCGAGGTGAAGTGATCCATGATCGCGGCCAGGACGTGCGGCTTCAAATGCGACCACTCGATCGCTTCGCTCTTGGTGATGGTGAGGAAGTCGCCGCCCAAATAGACGCGCTCGACGCCATCGACATTGAAGAGCGCGGTCGCCAGCGGCGAAGCGAGCGCGGCGTCCGCATCGGCGAACTCACGGCTGCCGGCGCCCAGCACGTCGCGGCCCGGAAGAAACTTCAGCGTGCGCGGGTTCGGCGTCGATTCCGTTTGAATGAACATGCGCCTCAGGTGGGCCTTTGCACCAAACCGGTCAAGCGCTCGGCGGCGTTTCGGCGGGCGCTGCGATCGCCACAGGCAGCGCCAACGCGCGGATTTCCTCGCGCGTCAGTGCACCCGGCACGACCAGCACCGGCACCGGACGGGGCCCGAGACCGGCGCTTTTGCCGAGTTGCGTCACCAGCGGCCCCGGCCCACCCGGGCCGTGCGCCGAGGCCAACACGATGAGCTTGATCGATGCATCCTGCTCGATGAGCTTGCGCAGTTCCTGCTTCAGATCGCCTTCGCGCAGCACGGGCTCGGCCGTGACGCCGCAATCGGCCCATACTTCGGCGGCGAAGCGCTGCGTCAGCGATTCCGCCGCATCGTAAGCCTGGCGGCGCATCTCCTCAGTGATCGACGCCCACGGCGCGGGATCCGACGGCTCGATCACGCGCAGCATCACCAGCCGCCAGCCGGTGTTGCGGCAGATGAGGCCGGCATAGATCAGCGCGTCCGGAAACTCCTCGCTCTCGTCGGCGATGACCAGGACGGCGAAGCGTTCGCTCATGGCCCGATCTCTAGCCGCTCTGCGTCATGCGCGCCAGAAGCCGACGCGCTCGCGGACCTCGGCCATGATCGGCGCTGCGATCGACCGGGCGCGCTCGGCGCCGTCCTCCAGGATCGCATCAAGCGCGGCCGGATCGGCGCTGAGACGGCGCATCTCGCCGGCGATGGGCGAGAGCTTCGCGGCGAGCGTCTCGGCCAGCGCCGGCTTGAACACGCCAAAACCCTTGCCGCCGAACTCCTTCAGCACGTCGGCGGTCGTGCGCCCCGTCGTCGCCGCATAGATGCCGACGAGGTTCTCCACCTCGGGCCGGCCTTTCAGCCCGTCGATCTCTTCCGGCAGCGGATTGGGGTCGGTCGTCGCCTTCTTGATCTTCTGCAGAATTGCATCGGCGTCGTCGGTCATGTTGATGCGCGACATGTCGGACGGGTCGGACTTCGACATCTTCTTCGTCCCGTCGCGCAAACTCATAATGCGCGCCCCCGGCCCCTGGATCAGCGGCTCGGGCACCGGGAAGAAGTCCGGCGGACCGAAATCATTGTTGAACTTTTGCGCGATATCGCGCGCCAGCTCCAGGTGCTGCTTCTGATCCTCGCCCACGGGCACGTGCGTGGCCTTGTACACGAGCACGTCCGCCGCCATCAGCACCGGATACGCGAATAGGCCGACGCTCACGCGCTCTTCGTGCTTGCCCGCCTTGTCCTTGAACTGCGTCATGCGCTCGAGCCAGCCCATGCGCGCGACGCAATTGAACACCCAGGCGAGTTCGGAGTGCTCACGCACCGCCGACTGCACGAATATCATCGAGCGCTTGGGATCGACGCCGGCGGCAATGTATGCCGCCGCCACTTCGCGCGTGCGCGATGCGAGCGTCGCCGGATCGGGATCGGCGGTTATCGCGTGCAGATCGACGACGCAGTAGATGCATTCGTACTGATCCTGCAGCGCCACCCACTTCTGCAGCGCGCCAAGATAATTGCCGAGATGCAGCCCGTTGGTCGGCTGCATGCCGGAAAACACGCGCGTGGGGCCCTTGTAGGTTGGGGCGTCAGTCATGGAAAACTCCGGAACAGAAGAACGGCGCGCAGAAAAGTGTTCCTTGGCGCGCAGGGATGGGCGGCGTCAGATCAGGCCCGCCATCGCCAGAGGTGCGTCTTCTTGTTCATGGGCCGCGCTTCTATCAGCCGTCCAAGCTCGGCGGCAAGGCGCCTCCCCCGGGAGGCGCGGCCTTCTCGCGCCGGAAAGCCCCGCGCACTTCGGACACGGTCACGGCGCGGATGAGGAACAGCAGAATGAAGTAAGCTGTGCCCCCGCCGAGGATCGCGGCGACGACGGCCGCCTCCTTCGGACCGAACCCATCGTACGCAGCCCAACTGAACCAGGACACGAAAGCATCCCGGTTCAGCGTGGCGAACAGAAGCGCGGCGCCCAGCGCTGTGGCGGCGAAGAGGATGCGTATGAACCGCGTCACCGCGACAGCCGAGGGCGCATAACCGCCGTCCCGCGCAAGCGCAGCCGCCATCAGCGCGACATTCACCCACGCCGCGACGCTCGTGGCGATCGCAAGGCCGGGGAATCCGAGATAGCCGAATTCGCGCAGGCCGAAGAAAAGCGCGGCGCCCAAGGCGATATTGATCGCCATGGAAATGAGGGCGAAGCGCATGGGCGCCTTAGTGTCCTCACGGGCAAAGAAGGCAGGCGCATAAATCTTCGCGAGCACGAAAGCCGGCACGCCCCAGCCGTAGTGGATGAGCGCCTTGGCGCAATCCTGGGCGTTCTGCGTCGTGAATTCACCGCGCACAAACAGCCCTTCCAGCATGAAGCTGGGCATCGCGATGATGGCGGCGGCTGCGGGCAGCGTGAACGCCATAGAGAGGTTCACCGCTTCGTCGAGTGCGCCGCGCGCGCCCGCTTCATCATTGGCCTGCACCAGTTTCGACAGCCGCGGCAACATGGCCACGCCGACAGCAACGCCGATGAGGCCCAGCGGCAATTGATAGAGCCGGTCGGCGAAGTTCAGCAGCGAGATCGCGCCTTCCTCGAATGAGGCGAGCGCCTGGCTGATAAGCACGTTGATCTGCAATGCGCCGCCCGCAAGCGCAGCAGGCGCGGCGAGGGCGGCAAGACGCTTGACGTTCGCCGAAAGACGCGGCGCCGTCGGCCGTGTGCGCACGCCCGAGCGCCGAGCGCCGAGCGCAACCCACAGCGCCTGCAGGACGCCGGACACAGTCACGGCAACGGCCGCGGCGAAAGCCGCTTGCGTTTGGTCGTCACGGAAGAGCCAAACGCCGACAAGCAGGCAGATATTGAGCAGTGTGGGCGCCGCGGCGGCCGCAAAGAAGCGGCCGCGCGCATTGAGCGCGCCCGCAAACATCGTCGCCACGCTGATGGCGATCAGATACGGCATCGTGATCTGCGTCAGCAGCGTTGCGAGGCGGAAGATTTCCGGATTGTCGGCATAGCCGCCGAACAGCACCAGATTGATCCAAGGCATGGCGACGATGGCCACCGCGCTCAACACGCTTGTCGCCAGCACGAGGATTGCGAGCGCCTCCGCGGCTAATGTGTCCGCCGCCTTCTCGCCCTGCTCGGCCAAGGTCTTGGTGTAGACCGGGACAAACGCCTGGCTGAACGCGCCCTCGGCAAAGAGCCGGCGAAACAGATTCGGGAAGCGCAGCGCCGCGTAGAAGGCGTCGGCCACCGGCCCCGCCCCCAGCGCCGCCGCCAGCAGAACGTCGCGGGCAAAGCCAAGCAAACGCGAAACAAGGGTTAGGCCGCCGATGACGGCGGTGTTTCGGGCAAGGCTCATGGGATCCCGCGACTCGGCACGCAGCTCACTTGCTAGCGCGCCGGCGAGTGGCGCGCCACTGCCAGCGGCTTCTTTGCCGGATCGGCGGGCGGTTCGGGTTCGGCGGCGCGCAACACGGCCTCGAGCTTGCCGCGCAACGCCGCGATGCGCCGTGAACTCGCGACCTGGCCGCCTTCAGCCTCTTGTACGTAGAAAACATCCGAGGCGCGCACGCCGTAGGTGTCGATATGCGCGCTGTTGATGGACACTTTGGCCTCCGCGCACACGTGCGCGAGTTCGGCCAGCAGGCCAAGCCGGTCGCGTCCGGAGGCCTCGATGACGGTCGCATCCGGCGTGATGTCGTTGTCGATCCGAACCCAAGGCTCGATCGCGAAAGCCGCGTTCCGGCGCGAGGGCGGCTTGGCCGCCGGAAGCGGATGGTCTTCGAGCGCGGCGCGCGTGAGGCGCTGGATCAGCATTTCGAGCGCCCGCGGATCGCGCAGGCCGAACGGCTTCAAATCCGTCGTCTGGATTGAGAACACGTCGAACGCGGCGCCGTCTTTCGTCGTATGCACGCGGGCGCCGACGATGTCGGCCCCGGAGGCGGAGATCGCCGCCGCCAGGCTCGCGAACAGGCCCGGCCTGTCGCCGGCGTACACGAGCACTTCAGTGACCCCCTGCGCTTCACGCATGCGCGCGGCGACGTGCGGGATCGCGCGGCCTTTGCGCGCAGCGATCACTTCGCGCGCGTGCCATTCGCGCGCTTCGGCGTCATGATTGAGCCAATAGCCATCCTCGAGCGCGCCGAGCCAAGCGTCCAGGACGCCATCCTCATCGCCGACAGCTTCGAGCAGTTCACGCTTCGCCTGGCCGGCGATCTCGGCCAAGTGCATGCGGACGCCCTCTTCGTCGGAGCGGCCGCCATGCAGCGCCGCTTCCGTGAGCCGATAGAGATCGCGCAGCAACTGCCCTTTCCAGTCGTTCCAGATGTTGGGTCCGACAGCGCGGATGTCCGACACGGTGAGGATCAGCAAGAGCCGCAGCCGCTCCACCGTCCCCACCGTCCTGGCGAATTGCGCGACGGTGCGCGGATCGCCGATGTCGCGCTTCTGCGCCACATCGCTCATCACCAGGTGATGGCGCACCAGCCAACCGACGAAATCGACCTCTTCCTTCGGCAGACCGAGCCGCTCGCACGCGGCGCGCGCTGACTTTTCCCCTTCCACCTGCTGATCGCCGCCGCCCTTGCCGGTGTCGTGCAGCAACATGGCGAGATAGAGCGCGCGCCGGTTGATGATCTTCGGAAAAATCGCCGTCGCCAGCGGGTGGCGATCCTTGTGAACGCCGCGCTCGATTTCCGACATCGTCTCGATCGCCTGAAGCGTATGCTCATCCACCGTGTAATGGTGGTACATATTGAACTGCATCTGCGCGACGATGCGGCCGAACTCGGGAACGAACTTCCCAAGCACCCCGGCTTCGTTCATGAGCCTCAGGGCGGCCGCAGGATGACGCGGCGACTCGACGATCTTCAGCATGAGCTGCCGCGATTCATCGTCCTTGCGCCATGCTGGCGTTAGCGCGCGTGCGCGGCGCGCTGCTTCGCCGAGCGCCGCCGGGTGGATGTCCAAATCGCGCCGCTCGGCGATTTCAAACAGTTTGATGACGTTTGCAGGCTTTTTCAGCACGCGCGCACTGTCGGTATTGAGCCGGCCGCCATCGACGACGAAGCCGGGCGTTTCCGGCGCTGTCTTGCGGCGCGCGCCCTCAAGCAGACGCTGCAGGCCGCCGGGCGCCTTCTTGGCGTTGTCCGCTTCGAGCTTGGCGCACAATACGCGCGTCAGCATGCCGACTTCCTTCGCCACCAGAAAATAGCGCTTCATGAAACGCTCGACGGCGCTGTGGTCGCTGCGCGCGCTGTACCCAAGCCGCTTGGCAAGCTCCGGCTGCAGATCGAACGTCAGCCGCTCTTCGGCGCGGCCGGTGATGAAGTGCAGATGGCAACGCACGGTCCAGAGAAAGCGCAGTGCGCGCCGAAACGCGAAGCGCTCTTCCGGCGTGAAGACGCCCGCCTCCAAATAATCGCGCGGGCGGGAGAAACCGTAGACGTGCCGCGCCATCCAAAAGAGCGTGTGCACATCGCGCAGCCCGCCCTTTCCTTCCTTGATGTTCGGCTCGACCATGTAGCGCGACGCGCCGATGCGTGCGTGCCGCTGATCGCGCTCCTGCAGTTTAGCGGCGATGAAGGCGGCGTGGGTGCGATCCACCACGTCCTTGCGGAAGCGCCGCTTCAGCTCTTCGGCGAGCGATTCATCCCCGGCGATCCGCCGCGCTTCCAGGAGCGCCGTTTGGATGGTGTGATCTTCGCGCGCGAGCTTCAGGCACTCCTCGACATTGCGGGAAGCGTGCCCGACCTTCAGCCCCAAATCCCAGAGCATGTAGAGCATGTATTCGGTCACGCTCTCGGTGAAGGGCGTGAGTTTGTAGGCGCGCAAGAACAGCAGATCGAGATCGGAGGACGGCGCGAGTTCGCCGCGGCCGTAGCCGCCCACCGCAATGAGCGCGAAGCGTTCGCCTTCGGTGGGATTGCGCGCGCGGAAGACGTGCGTGGTAGTATAGTCATAGAGGGCGCGGACGACCTTGTCGGCGACTTCGGCTAGGAGGCGAGCGACGGAGAGCCCGTTCTCCCCAGCTTCGAGCCGCTCCCTCGCGACCGCGCGACCGCGGATGAGCGCGCCTTGCAGCAGGTCCTTCACGGACTGCCTGCCCGCTTCCCCCTCGCTGTGCCAGATCGCCGTCAACTGCGCGCGCAACGCCACGCCGTCCACGGTGTTTTCGATGCGGGCGGGCTTTAACTGGGCGCGCATGTGCCGATCATTTCGCTCTTCTGGGGCAATTGCGCCACTGCCAGACGCCTAAGCTGATGACTTCTTCGTAAATCACAGATCGCAAACTTGCCTCATTTCGCGAGCACAGCCACAAAGGCTAGCGGACTTTCTGCGGGAGGCGTTCCTCGATGCGTGGAACAGGTAAAGGCGGGCGTACGATCAAGCTGAACCCGGTCGACGATGAACGTGTGACCGACCACCCGGATCGGCACCGCATGGTCGCGCTCGAAGACCGTAACTTGTTCAACCTCCGAATCAAAAGCGAGCGCGCCTCGGCCTATTGGTTCGCCGCTTCCCTTTGGGGGGTGACCGGACTCGTCCTGGGAGCGCTGCTGGGCGTTTACATCACCCTGGCGGTGCAGAACGGGTCCGCCGACATCTGGCGTGAGAATTTCATCTCGGGCCAAGCCGCGCGCGAGGCGAGCGAAAGCGTGAACCGCCGCGAGCCGCTGCTGCCGAGCGAAAACCAGCCGGCGCAAGAGCAGCAGCCCTAATCGTCCTTCTGGACAGCCTTTAGCTTGTAGAGCGCTTCCAGCGCCTGCTTTGGCGTGAGCGCGTCCGGATCGATCTGCGACAGCGCCGCCTCCAGGGCCGACGGCGCGGTTTCCGCCATGACCTGCGCGAACAGCGGCAAGTCGTCGGCGAACTCCACGCGCGTCGCGCCGCCGTTCGCTTCCAGCCGCGCCAGCACGGCGCGCGCGCGCTCAACCGCGGACTTCGGCAAGCCGGCCAGCTTCGCCACCTGGATTCCGTAGGAGCGGTCGGCGGCGCCGGGCGCGACCTCGTGCAAAAACACCAGGTCGCCCTTCCATTCCTTGGCCCGCAGATGCGCGTTGGCGCCGCTCGCGAGTTTCTCCGCAAGGCGCGTCAGCTCATGATAGTGCGTCGCGAACACCGCGCGGCACTTGTTCGCTTCGTGCAAATGCTCCGCCACCGCCCAGGCGATCGCCAGGCCGTCGAACGTCGCCGTGCCGCGGCCGATCTCATCGAGAACCACCAGCGCGCGTGAACCTGACTGGTGCAGGATGGAAGCGGTCTCCACCATCTCGGTCATGAACGTCGAGCGCCCGCGCGACAGATCGTCGGAGGCGCCGACGCGCGCGAACACACGATCGACGACGCCGAGCCGCAGCTTACGCGCCGGCACATACGACCCCGCCTGCGCCAGCACGGCGAGCAGAGCGATCTGCCGGAGGTAGGTGCTCTTGCCGGCCATGTTCGGTCCGGTGACGACGAGGAGACGCGGGCCGGACATTCCGTCCGCATCCAGCCGCGAATCGTTTGGCGTGAAGCCCTGGCCCTCGCGCCGCACTGCGTGCTCCACGACGGGGTGACGGGCGCCTTCGGCCAACAGCGCGGTCGTCTCATCGATGTCCGGGCGCGTCGCCTCAACTTCCTCCGCCCAGTGCGCGAGACCGGCGGCGACATCCAACGCGGCCAGCGCTTCAGCGGCCGCGCGTATTTCCGTTTCACACGCAGCGGCGCGCGCAGCGAAATCCTTGAACAGCGCCTGCTCGCGGGCCAACGCAGCTTCGCCCGCGCGCGCGATGCGCGCATCGAGTTCGGCCAGCTCGGTCGTGGTGAAGCGCACCGAGCCGGCATTGGTTTGGCGATGGATGAAGCGCGCATTGAGCGGCGGCGACATCAGCGTCTCGGCCTGCTTCATCGTGGCGTCGAGATGGTAGCCGAGCACGTTGTTGTGCTTGAGCTTGAGGCCTGGGATGTTGGTCTCTTCGGCGTACTTGGCCTGGAGCGCGGCGATCACCTTGCGGCTGTCGTCGCGCAACGCGCGCGCCTCATCGAGCACGGCGTCATAGCCCGGCGCGATGAAACCGCCATCGCGCGTGAGCAGCGGCAGCT
>JAEWNX010000118.1 GCA_023461135.1 Pseudomonadota bacterium | reverse complement strand
GTTGGGGACAGAGTATCCCCCGCGTCAATCCAAGTCGGGACCGCAAAGTAAGCGTCAACCGATCCAAATTGCGGCTGGCAACACGACAGCATCGCTGAGGACGACGGGGCACGCCATGGCTGCGTTGCGATACGCAAAAGAAGATTTCGGTTACCTCGTGGTCTTTCCAAGCGGGGACATAGACCTCTACCGGCCAGACGCTGGCGCTGCGCTGCAGACCGCCAAGACGCGCGAAGATCTGGAGCCTTTTCGTTTGCAGGAATTCGTTGCGGGACGGGATTTCCACTTACGGAGCCCGCTCATTGTCTGGATTGAGGTCACACGAAAATGTAACCTCACCTGCACGCATTGCTACATCGACGCCGGCAAGGCGCGCAAGAATGAACTGACCTTCGAAGAGGTGGCGTCACTCCTCAACGATCTGCGTGACCTTGGCGTGCATTCCATTGTGCTCGCAGGAGGGGAGCCATATGCGCGCAAGGATTTTCCAGAAATCCTGCAATTGGCAGCCGACCTTGGGTTCGTCATCGCCGTTGTCACCAACGGAAGCTATCTGACGCCGGCGCTACTTGAGCGGTTTCCGCGAGCTCAGGCGCGCATGACCTTTAGTGTAGATGGGATTGGCGCCCACAGTGAGATACGGGGTCGACATTCGACCTTTGCTCTGATGGCTGAAAAGCTGGACTTGGCAAAGGAAATGGGGGTTCCCGTATCTGTTTCCACCGTCATATCGAAAGCCAACATTCACGAACTTGAGGGGCTTCTAGATTGGTGCATCGCACGAGACATCGTGTTTCGCACCGTCACCTTTAATTCGCTCGGACGCGGTCTTTTGAATCGAGCGACCCACGCATTACAGAAGGAGGACGCAGCGGCCTCGGCCTCATTGTTCATGATGCAAAAGCGCTTTGAGGGCGAAAAGGACAAAGAGATTGGGCCCTGCGTGAGCAAGTTTTTCAACTATGCGATGTCGCTCATGTACATGACGAAGCGCGAGCACTGCTCACGTTCCATCGCTTATGTCGCAGCTGACGGCGAGGTGTTTCCTTGCGTCTCGAGCGCTGCGACGAACACCTTCTCGGCGGGAAGCATACGAAACACGCCATTCTCGACGCTATGGAAGGAGTCTTTTGCAGAGATGCGGAGTATCTTGTGGCAGCATTTTGAAGTGTGCGGCGGCTGCCCGTTCAGCGGAAAGGACTATTTCTGCGCGAACAGATGCCCCGTCATGTCCCTCATACTCAATGGAGAACTGACGGGTTGCGGCGCAACGGAGTTTGAGAAAGAGGACTTGCGGCTTCGTACAGAGCGCCTCAGGACAGAGATGGGTTATGTCTATTGAGCGCCTTGGAGAGCAGTTTGCGCCCTTGCAATCCTCGGCTCAGGAGTTCTCGCAGGTCTGCGACTGCCTCGATCGAAATAGCAGCGCCCCTCTAAGGCTTAACGGCGAGGTCGACTTTCGTTTGGACGACGCTGAGCGCCTCTCGCTGGCGGACGTGATCGAGGAAGTAGGCGAAAAAGTCGTAAAAAGCGCCGTAAACAACCGCCATCCAATGGCGATGGCGCACATGCATCCGCCACCCGCTACGGTATCGGTCGTTGGCGATCTCATTATCGGCGCGCTCAATCAATGCGCGTTTGTTTGGGAGGAGGCGCCCGCCGCCGCCGCGGTTGAACGCGAGGTCGTGCGTTGGCTTTGTCGTCGATTTGGCTTTGACGATCGGGCGACTGGGCTGCTGACTTCGGGCGGCACGATGAGCAATTTGTTGGCTGTCCATTTGGCGCTGGCGCGCGCGAAGGAAAAAGGCTCGCCGGTCGAGGAACTGTGCATGATCGCCAGCGACCAAGCGCACTTCTCGATTGCAAAGGCAGCCGCGCTGCTTGGTCTGCCTCCTCACGCATTGATCCGCTTGGAGACGGACGCGTGCGGACGTCTGCCGGTTGGTGCAGTGAAGGACGCGGCGCGCGCCCTCGCCAGAGCGGGGCGGGCGCCTTTCTTGTTCATATCAACTGCGGGGACAACCAATGCCGGCGTGCTAGAGCCTGTAGACGAGTTCGTCGAAACGGCGGCGCGTACGGACGCGTGGTGCCACGTTGACGCCGCGCATGGCGGCATGCTGACACTCTCACCGCGCCACCGTTATTCTAGCGAGGCTTGGCGCAAAGCGGATTCAATTGCCTTCGATCCGCACAAGGCTATGTATGTCTCATATGCGGTGGGCGTTTTGCTCCTGCGCGACCGTCACCTCGACGCGCCTTTAGAGTTTCTCAGTGAGTATGCACTGAAAGGGCAATGCGACGACGATGCGGGTTGGCGCCACTTCGAAGGGTCGCGCCGATTCGAAGCTCTCAAGCTCTGGATGGCCATCAAGCATTTCGGACTCTTAGGATACGCTCAGCTAACCGACCATGCCATGGCGCTCGGTCGTTCATTTTCCGCCAAGATTGAATCCAGCGCGGACTTCTCCCTACTCACCGAGCCCGACACAAACATTGTCTGCTTTCGATATCGTGGAGACCTTCGCGACGCGAGCGCCGAGAACGAGGTCAACGCCGAGGCGCAGCGGTCGCTCTTCCGCTCAGGCGCGGGACCGCTTCTATCAACGACAACACTAAAGAACGTCGTTTATTTGCGCGCTGTTTTGACAAACCCAATGCTCGATGAAAGTCACCTCGATCGAGTGCTCGTCCGTGTCCGAGAGCAATGTTTGCGGTATGCATCAAAGCTGGTTGCGCGGGGGGCGCCGGCATGAGAGTCGTGCTCGCAACCAGCCCGCATCTGGACCACAGCTACTACCTCGCTGAAGACTTGCGCAGTGCGAGTTCGTCGCTGGCGAGACAAGCCCAGACATTTGTCCCGATGGGGTTGTTGTCGTTGGCCGGCGCCGCCAAAGGGCTCGGCGACGTCCAGATCGCAGATATCAACAAGGCGATCAACGCGCGCACTATCCGTACGGAGGTTGCGTTTCACGATGACGCCGCCGCGTGGCTGCTGGAACGTCAACCGGACGTCGTGGGGTTCATGGCAGAATGTGATTCCTACCATCACATCATCAGCATCTGTCGTAGCTTAAAGAGACAGAACCCGTCGGTTATCACTCTGCTCGGCGGCGTATGCGCCTCAACCAATCATTATGAAACGATCCGACGTTTTGACGATATCGACTACATTATTCGAAGCGAGGGCGAAGTTGCGTTTCCTGATTTTCTGACGGCGCTTGGAGGCAGCCGCTCCAGGGAAAGTGTCGGCAATCTGACATTTCGCGATCAGTCAAAAATTCACGCGAGCGACGAGCTTGCGCTCATAGCAGATCTGGACTCACTGCCCATGCCCGATCTTGCTATGATCGATGTCGGCGAGGAGGATGCGCTCTGGGTTGAAATCGGCCGTGGTTGCCCGTTCAAATGCAATTTCTGCGTGACCGCTCCCTATTGGAAGCGCCGCCACCGGATCAAAAGTCCCGCGCGCATCATTGCTGAGCTCGATTATTTTCAGCGTTGCTATGGACGTCGGGACTTCAACTTCACCCACGACCTGTTCACGACCGATCGGCGCTGGGTCATCCGCTTTTGCGAGGCGCTTTGCGCAGCGAACCTAAACGTCACGTGGACGTGCAGCTCGCGAACAGACACCATTGATGACGAGCAGATTCATTGGTTGAAGCAAGCAGGGTGCCGCGACATCTATTTTGGCGTCGAAGCGGGCACAGCCGCGATGCAAGCGCGCATCAAAAAAGATCTCGACTTGGCGGATGCTGACGCGGTTATAGAGAAGGTGCTGAACGCCGGGATTGGCGCAACGATTGGTTTTATCGTAGGGCTGCCGGGGGAGAGTGAAGCGAACCTGCGCGGAACGTTGGACAAGGCGCATCAGTACCTAAGTGACAGCCGAACGACTGTGCACTTATTTGGCTTTGGTCCGTATCGGGGCAGCCCGCACTTCGATCAGATCCTGCCCCAACTCGTGTTTGATCCGGCCTTTGCCGATTTCCCTCAGCCGCCGGGCGCTCATGATGAAAACTGTGAGCTCATGCGGGAGCACTTCGACGTCTTCACGCGATACTCGCGCTTGCGTTCCTATGACGGCGTAGATGTGAGCGTCATTCGAACCGCGGAGGAATACCTTCCGATTGTGAACGTACTCCGGGAGATCATAGGGGAGGTTCAGGCCAAGGGTGCGGAGCCGTTTGAGCTGCTCGTACGTTGGACCCGGTGGATCGAGGCGCGTAACAGCGATGACAACGTTCCGAAGAGCCGACGTTACTACGGGACGATAGGTCAATACATCCAGTTTCTGCGAGTATTTTGTCGAGAGAGCGGCTTTCTCGACGACGCCATCGATGAGGGGCTCCGCTGGGAGGAACGTAAGAATGAACTTCGCACCCTTCGGGCGCTAAAACGCTTGCCGTCGCGGCCAGTGACGGATGCGAATCTCTATTTCACTAACCCGACTGTGAAGATCGAGAGATTCAATCACCTGGGAGAACTGAGCGGGCGATTGGCTCAGGCCGAAGGCGAGTTTGCATTCTTTGCCGATGCATCTGGCGCTCCGCAAATCGTCCGCCTCAATCCGCTTGCCGCGGCGATCCTGTATTCTGGCCAGGAGGGCGTAACGCCCGACGCATTCTCCACACACGTTAACGACAGCATGGCTGGAAATCAGATTCCAAGGGACGTCATAGGCGCCATATTCCGACAACTCGATTCACTAGACCTACTCATGAGGAGCGACCGAGCCGACGCCCCTTTGTGACACGCGTGCTTGCGCTGACATGAAAAAGGGCGACGACGGACGCCGACGCGGCCACGCAAAGACGCCGGTTGCGCTGCACCCTCACGAGCGCCGATTGCGTCGACGTCTCTGCGGGAGAGATGACACGAGACGCCTCAGTCCCACAACGCCAGACACCATTCCGCTGTTGGTGGTGGACTCAGTGCGACCCTCCTTTCGCACCCCAAATGTGTAGTGCGATTGAAAAGCAAAGTTTCATATTCCTTCAATTGGCCGACTCAACTGGGCCCTGCCGGATCTAGCTTGTGCACGACACCGAAGTCGCTGATGCATCTTGAGTGACAGTTCACACGGTCAGGTTGCTACCACTTCAGAGCGAGCAGGCGCAGAGTTGCAGAATTGGAGGCGTGATGGCGGGGCGGATGGCTGATAATCCACGCGCCGCCGGCCCGGTGGACAAAAAGATTGGCGTCCGTATTCGCGCCCGGCGGCTTGAGATCGGAATGTCGCAAGAGGCTTTGGCCAGCAAGCTCGGCATAACCTTTCAGCAAGTCCAGAAGTACGAGAAGGGCGTCAACCGGGTTGCTGCACCGACGCTGCTCGATCTTGCAGAGGCGCTCCAGGTGCCGGTTATGGCGCTTCTGCCGCAAACGCGCGGAGACGAAAGCGAGACTGTGCGAAACGACCCGGAGATGGCCGTGTTCAGTGTTCTGTTGGCGGACCTAAATCCCGACGGCAGGCGCGCTCTAGCGAATATCGCGCGTACGCTGGCCAAAGAACCAAAACTTGGAAGCGCCGATCGGCGGCGAAAAGACTGAAGCCCAGGAGCGCGCCTAGTGCCCAGCTCTCCCGAGGTCGCCGAGCGCTTTACGGCGCTGGCGCGTTTCTCCCGTCCGGGCTGACACGCTCCGCCTCTGAAGATTCCAGTTCCTCCACGTCCGAGAGAACGCGCAGCATGTCGAGACACCGATCCATGCCCTCGGCGTCACGTCGTTCGCTGGCTTCGCAGAGTTTGCGTTCGATCGCTTTGGCGGCGGTTGCAAGCGTTGTGTTGGCGCCCAATCTCATGATGGAATCCCCTCGTGCTGGAGACGCCACGCGACCAGCGCTTCTTGCATCGGCGTCAGATTGTCATGGGCCGAGGCCAGCTCTCCGGTCCGGCCATGGAGCCATTCAATAGGATCGCGTTCTTCGACCCATCCTAGGTTTGGCCGGTGCAGCTGATAGCCAATGAGACGCTGCAGGCGCTCGGGAAGCCGGCGGGCGATCTCCGGCGGCGTTGAAAGCAGCAGACGCTCGGCTTGGCCTAGCCACCCCAGCGTATAGCTGAACGCGAGACCACGCCTGATATGCGCGGACGCGTTGGCGCCGCCGCCATGAATGGTGGAGCCCAGCCAAATGATCGCAGATCCAGCGGGCGCTAAGGCGGGCGCGATTTCGTGCGCCTCGGCGATGCGCGTGCGCGGCCATGATTTGCTGCCAGGAACGATCCGCGTGGCGCCGTTGGTTTCCGTCCAAGGGTCCATCGTCCACATCACGTTGACCATGACTTCGAAGTCGTGCTCGAACGGAAACATCACTTCGTCACGATGAAGCACTTGCGCGCGCTGACCCGGACAGATGCCGATGGCTTGCGTCATGTTCAGCTGGATCGCGTCGCACCGTGCAGGGCCTTCGTCTTCGCCTTTCAGGACACGCTCAACGACAGCAAGCACAAAAGGCTCGATGGCGAGCAGCGCGGTCGCCGGCGCCTTGGCGAAAACACCGCTGAACCGCTTGGTGTTCGTGCCAAAGAATGGACCTGTCCCCGCGCAGGCGCGATCAAACCAAGGCGCCATTTCCGCTTCGATCTCGTGAAAATCGATCTCGCGTGCGGCGTCATCAATGATGAGCGCGCCGGAAGCACGCAGTTTCGCCGTGGCCTTATCCACCGTTGAATGACGCGAGACACGCGGCAAAGAGGGGAGAGCTGCGTCAAACATGATCGCGCTCAGGAACAACGCCGAGGCGATCGCGCATTTGCGTTGCGCGGAACTGAGCCAACCTCTCGCGCTGCTCCTCGCGGACGTTGTCTGCTGCGGGAATGAAGTCCGGGACGCCCTCGCGCAGGAGAAGCGAAGGGCATTGACCTTCATAATTGCCGAGATTGGGTCGGTGCTCGCAATAGCCGACGAGCGCCGCGAGTTCGGGCTCGAATGTCCGTGCTATATGCGGCGGATACGCCAGCCACTGGTTTTCGTAGGGCTTCAGCCATCCGAGGCCATAGCCAATGATCATGCCGGTGCGGGGCCGATCCGAGCAATTCGCGCCGGCGCCATGCAAAATTGAGCCCAGAAACACAAGCGCATCGCCGGGGCCCATCTCGATCGGCTTGGCCTCATCGAGACTGTACTCGGTCTGGTATGGCGCGTGATTGCTGCGTGGATAGACAAGGGTTGCGCCGTTCTCACGCGTGTAAGCAGAAAACGGCCACATCACATTGAACAGATACTCGGCCGCGCCGGCCGGGGCGCGATACATGTCTTGATCACGATGAGGATGCTGCCTGACTTCTCCTGGATGAACTTCCAACGCTTGCGTGAGATTGAGCTGCACGCGGTCGCAATAGGGGCCGAGCACGCCGTCAGCCAGATGCAGGATGGCCGGATGCAGAACGAAGTCGGCGACCCGCGGCGAGCGTCTCAGCAAGCTGCCGAACCTTTTGGTTCGACGCCCGTAGAAGTCTCCGTTGCAGAAGGGTGTTTTCTCGAACCGGTCTTTCAAATCGTCATGGAGACGAGTGACAGAGCCGGCGGGCGCGACGCCGCGCAGCAGAATGAAGCCCTCGCTTTTGAGTTCCGTGACGAGCGCGTTTTCTGGCTCAGCTTCTCGTGCGCATTGAAGTGCTTGCATGAGATCACGCGGCCTTTCGCTGTGCGTATTCAAGAACAGGAAGCGAGCCGCCCCAGCGTTCGACCATGAGGTCGAGCGTGGTCGGGACGATGGAGAGGGCAAAGGCGCCGAGCATTGCGCCGTTGATGGTCTTGGGAGGGCCAAGCGGATTGCAGCACCAGCCGGGCGCAATCAGCGTTGGGATGTTTTGCACCTCGATGACGCAGGTGTAGCGACAGATCCCGTGCAGCAAGCCGTATTCGACGAGGGCGACGGCCAGCTTGTGCCGCGCCCGCGCGGCGACATCCCGCGGCAAGCCAGGTGAGGTGCATAGACGCGTGATTTCCCACGTGTCTGAGCTGTTGGGCGGTCCGCCCTGACACAGGGCGGCAAAGATATCGGTCAGGACGTTCGGTTTCGTCGACGACAGCAATCTGACCGATGCCAGGTGCTGGCCTGTCGCCTCATCTATGTTGATGAGGTAGACGGCGTTCTCGGTGTCGAATTGGTCGATTTCATATTCGCCCTCGACCACGGGCACATCCCATCCCAGCCGGTCGACGAACACCGCTTTGCGAACACGGTGCATCTCGTTGAGCAGCGCTTCGTAATCGCTAGCGTTTGTGCGATCGATCTGCAGCACCATCCGCCCCTCCCTTGATGGCGAGAGGGTGGGGGAGGCGCATCGCGGCGCCCATTCCGAAATTTAGGAGGAGCGCTGCTTTTCTTCGAGCAAGTCGCGGAAGGCGATGCGCCCGTCAAACAACGTGCGCACGACAAGCTGGGTAGTGCTGCGTACACCGGCGCGCTGCTTGGCTTCCTGAATGTGCTTTTGGAACGTGTCTTGTTTAATGCCGAGCGCCTTGGCCGCCTTGCGGGCGGGCTCGCCGCGGCCGGCCAGGACGACGCAATCAAGCTGGCGATCAGAAAGCGGCGGAGTGGTCGGCTGAGCCTTGGCTTTTTGCATGGCGATGCGGCGTCCGGCCTCGAACGCGAAGCTCCCTAGATAGTGC
>JAEWNX010000117.1 GCA_023461135.1 Pseudomonadota bacterium | reverse complement strand
CGCCGAAATTCGCGCTGCCGCCGCTCGAAGCGCTGATCGCCGCCGGGCACGAAATCGCCTGCGTGTATTCGCAGCCGCCGCGTCCGGCTGGGCGCGGCAAGCAGGCGCGCCCGACGCCTGTTGCGGCGTTCGCGGCCGAACGCGGTTTCGACGTGCGCACGCCGAAGAGCCTTAGGAAAGCGGAGGAGCAAGCGGCGTTCGCGGCGCTCAAGCTCGATGCGGCGATCGTGGTTGCGTACGGCTTGATCCTGCCCAGACCGGTGCTCGATGCGCCGCGCCTCGGCGCGTTCAATCTGCACGCGTCTCTACTGCCGCGCTGGCGCGGCGCTGCGCCGATCCAACGCGCCATCATGGCGGGCGATAGGATCACTGGCGTGCAAGTGGTGCGCATGGAAGAGGGGCTCGACACAGGCCCCATTCTCGCCAGCGCCGAAACGTCCATCGAGTTCGACGACAATTCCGCGACGCTGCACGATCGCCTGGCGCGCCTCGGCGCATCGCTGCTTGCCGAGGCGCTGGGAAAAATCGAACGCGGCGAGGCGACGGAGACGCCGCAAAGCGCAGACGGCGTCACCTACGCGCACAAGATTACGCCGGCGGAGACGCGCATCGATTGGACGCGTCCTTCCCGAGAGGTGGACGCCAAGATCCGCGGCCTCGCGCCATCGCCCGGCGCCTGGTTCGAGCTGGACGGGGCGCGCACGAAGGCGTTGCATTCGCGTTTGGGTCAAGGGGCGGGGCAGCCGGGCGAGGCGCTCGACGACGCGCTGCTGATCGCCTGCGGCGAAGGCGCAGTGCGCCTGCTTAATGTACAAAAAGAAGGGCGCGGCCCGCTCGATGCGGAGACGTTTCTGCGTGGAAAGGCTGTGCCGGCGGGCGCAAGGCTCGGCTGAGCGATTGAAGCCTCTGTTCAGGGCCGCTAAGACTCCCTCCGAGGGACCGACATGATTTTTCGCACCGCACTGGTCGCGCTGGCGCTGGCGCTCGCCGGCTGCAATCAGCAAGCGTCGAAAGACGGCGCACAGGAGAGCGCAGCGCTCGACACCCCGGCGCCGGACTCGCGGCCCGACAGCGTCTTCACGCCCAATAACGACGCCGCACGCAACACGACCGGCCAGCTCACCATGAACGTCGCGCTGCGCCTGCCGGACGCCGGCTCAACCAACACCGATCAACAGGAAGTGCTGACGCTGCGCGGCGCGAGCGGCCTTGTCGTGGAAGCGGCGATCACGGGCGCGGTCTCGCCGGCCACGCAAGTGCAGGGCCAAACGCTGCGCGCGCTGTTGAATATCCCCGTGGAGGAGCCGCAGGTGCTGGTCTATCGCGTGACCAACGAGACAAAACCGGAAGGCGTCGGCGGTCTGTGCGGCGCGGAGGCCGCCGATTACGTCGTCGTGTGGGAGCCCTCTGCGCCAGGCGCCGCCTCGATGCGCATCATCGCCACGCGTGGCGGCCCGCCCGGCGCCGGCGGCGCGCGCGCCTGCTCGATGCTGGATTACGGACGCGGCGGTTGAGATACAAGCTCACGCTTGAATACGACGGCGGGCCTTACTCTGGGTGGCAGCGGCTGGGCGAAGGGCCGAGTGTTCAAGGTGCGGTGGAAGACGCCGTTGAGAAGCTGACCGGCGTTCGCAGCGAAGTCACCGGCTCCGGACGCACCGACGCCGGCGTGCATGCAATGGCGCAGGTCGCGCACGTCGATATCGACAAGGATTTTCCGTCTGCACAGCGGTTGGCGGATGCGCTCAACGCGCACCTGCGTCCGCACCCGATTGCGGTGCTCAGCGCGGAGCAAGCCGCGCCGGAATTCCATGCGCGGTTCGATGCGGTGCGGCGGGTCTATCTCTATTCGATCCTCAATCGCCGCGCGCCGGCCGCACTCTCCCGCGGCAAAGTCTGGCGCCTCGCGCGTACGCTCGATGCTGATGCGATGCACGACGCAGCGCAGCGGCTGATCGGTCAGCACGATTTTACGACGTTTCGCGACAGCCATTGCCAAGCCAAGAGTCCGGTCAAGACGCTCGGCCGCTGCGATGTCGAGCGCAGCGGCGAGACGCTGGCGATCTGGTGCGAAGCGCGCAGCTTTCTGCATCGTCAGGTGCGGTCGATTGTCGGCACGCTAGTGGAAGTGGGCCTCGGCAAGATGAGCGCCGACGATGTCGCAGCCGCCCTCGCCGCCAAGGACCGCGCACACTGCGGCCCGGTCGCGCCTGCAGACGGGCTTTATCTCGTTCGGGTGGATTACGCCTGACTAGGTGAAATACTTCACCAGCACCGCTTCGTAGCAGCGCGCTAAGGCGCGGATGTCCTCGACCGCGACGTGCTCATCCACCATGTGCGCTGTCTCATTGCGCAGGCCCAATTCAGCCACGGGGCAGTAGAGCCGGAAATAGCGCGCATCCGACGTGCCCCCCGTTGTCGCGAGCTGCGGCGCGTAGCCGAACGTTTCGCGCGCGGCCGCGACCAGCAAATCGGTAAATGGGCCAGGATCGGTGTAGAACGCCAAACTTTGCGAACTGATCGAGCGCGAATACGCAACGTTTGCGCGCGCCGCTGCGGCGTTCGCGGTTTCATCGATCCACGCCAGCAGCGTCTCGGCGGTGTGATTGACGTTGAAGCGAATGTTGAGCCTGGCGCTGGCGCGCTGCGGGATGACGTTGTGCGCGGGATTGCCCACGTCGGCGCTGGTCACTTCGAGGTTCGAGGGATCGAACCCGGGCGCGCCCTCATCCAGCCGCCGCGCCTGCAGCGCCGCCAGCGTTTCGATCAGGGGCTTCACCGGATTGCGTGCGCGGTGCGGATAGGCGACGTGGCCCTGCTTGCCCTCCATTGTCAGCACGACATTCAAACTGCCGCGCCGCCCGTTCTTAATCACATCGCCGACGCGGGCCTCGCTGGTTGGTTCGCCGACGAGGCAATGGTCGATCGCCTCGCCTTCCTCCGCGAGCGCCGCCAGCGTCGCCTTCGTGCCATCGACGCCGGGTCCTTCTTCGTCGCACGTCAGCAGGAAGGAGATGGAGCCTTTGGGAGCGCCGCGCGCGAGGAAGTTTTGCGTCCCGGTAATCATTGCCGCGATGGCGGTTTTCATGTCCGCGGCGCCGCGGCCGTACAGCATCCCGTTGCGTATCTCGGCGGCGAAAGGATCGCTACACCAGCCGGCCCCCGGGGGGACCACATCGACGTGGCCGGCGAAACAAAAGTTGGGCCCCGACTCGCCCAGGCGCGCATAAAGGTTGTCGACCAGACCGAACTTCAGGCGCCGCACTTTGAATCCGAGCGCGGCGAGCGCGCCCCCCGCCAGATCCAGCGCGCCTTCTTCCGCAGGCGTAATGGAAGGGCGGCGGATCAACTCTTGAGCGAGTGCAACCGGATCGGCGATACTGCGAACGTCCATGCACGCGGGTCTAACCGCGCCGCGGGCGCCGCAAAAGCGGAAACGTGACAGGGAGGGCGCATGACCGATCTCGCACCGGTTCAGGAAGCAAACCGCATCAAGAGCCTGGACGTCGTGCGGGGGTTTGCGCTGCTTGGCATCCTCGCCGTGAATGCAGCCTTCTTCGCCGCGCCGTTTCAGGCCGCGCAAAACCCCTTGCTCGAGCCGATTGCCGTCAGTGAGTCCACGCTGTGGTCATGGTTCGTGATGCACGTGGTTTTCGAGTTCAAGATGATCACCTTGTTCTCGATGCTGTTCGGCGTGAGCATCTTCCTGGTTGGCGGCGAGCGCAGCGACGCGGACCGAGGCAAGGTCCTGCATCGCCGTCTCTGGTGGATGGTGCTCTTTGGCGTCCTCCACGGCGCGTTCATCTGGTACGGCGACATCCTGCTCATCTACGCGCTGACCGGCCTTCTCGTGATGTTCGCGCGTTCCTGGAAGCCAATGACGCTGATGATTGTCGGCGTCATTCTCACGATGATTGGCGTCGGCATCTTCAGCGGCATGGGCGCGATGATGCCGATGATGCCGCCGGCGGAGCTCGAGGCTTTGCGCGCCAAGATGTGGGCCCCGCCGCCCGAAGAAATCGCCCGTTCGATCGAGGCCTATCAGGCCAGCGCGCTCTCATCGACGCAGGCAAATTTCGAAGAATGGCTTTCCTTCCTCGGATTCATGCCAGTGTTCATCATCCGCACAGCAGGCGTGATGATGGCCGGCATGGCGCTCTTCAAGTGGGGTTTCTTCAGCGGCGAGAATCGCCCAGCGACATACTGGACGGTTGCGCTGATCGGAGCCGCCGCGCTGGCGCTCGTGGCGTGGCAAGCCAGCATCAACGCCGAACTGGGCTTCCCCTTCCTGCATATGATGAGCGCCGGTCAGGTTGCCAATTACACGCTCGCGCCATTCATCTCGCTGCTCTACGCGAGCTTGCTCATTCTGCTCGTGAAAAGCGGCATGCTCAGGCTTCTGACCGACCCGCTTGCTGCCGTTGGCCAAATGGCCTTCACCAATTACATCGCCCAATCCCTGATCATGACCACGATCTTCTATGGCGGGCGCGGTTTTGGGCTGTGGGGCGAAGTTGATCGGCCGACGCTCTGGGCTATCGTGATCGCGATCTGGGTGTTGCAACTGGTCTGGTCACCGCTCTGGCTCTCTCGATTCAAGATGGGGCCTCTTGAGTGGGTCTGGCGGCGCTTGAGCTATGCGCGGCCTGTCTCGATGGCGAAGACCGGGGCGGCGAAACACGGCTTGGTGGAGGACAACGCATGAAGAAACTTGCAGCTCTGGCGGCGCTTGGCGCCGTTCTTTGCGCCGGCGCCGCGTTCGCGCAAAGCAGCACGATGCAGAACACGTTCGGAAACACGATCGTCGTGACGTATCCGAACGGTTCGGAGGCGCGCTATCACTTCAACGAAGACGGCACGTTCACCGGCGTTGCGCCGGGCGGATCGCAGATGGCCGGCCGCTGGGCGGTCGAAGGCGATCAGCTCTGCCTTGTACCGCCG
>JAEWNX010000116.1 GCA_023461135.1 Pseudomonadota bacterium | reverse complement strand
CCATTGAAGCGGGCGCGCCGACGGGGGAGTCAGCCGGCTCAAGATCGTTCTCGCCCAGCCCCTCGTCAAAAGAACGAGTCACGAGACACGACGCGCCTGCGCTGCGCGCGCAGCCGCAATTCAGGCTTCGGAGCGGCCAATGGCGCGCTTAGCCGGCTGGTACCCGGCGCCTTTGCCCGGGGACCGGGTGAGGCGAAGAAGGGCGATCGCGCTCAAGTGGCGTGGCTGAGCGTATGGACCGAGCGTTGCGATTCCAGGGACCGATGACGCCCGGCGCGGCGAAACCCGCCCCGTCGCCAATGAGCGCTCTCCGTCGCGCTGGAGGCTTTGGGCGGCGGACGGGTGCTCGCGGTCCTGGCGGCCCTGCTGATGCGCCTGTGGGGCAGCTGAAAGCCTTCGGCCAGCAAAAAGGGGGAGTTGCCCGGTCCACGCCGACACCGCGGCAAGCCCGCTCCGCAAAATCAGTCGGTCGCCCTTCTGGGGAGCGGAGCGCCTAGCGGGCGCGGACCGCCTTTTGGGCGCTGGCGTGGGGTCCTGCGCCGAAGGTCGCGATGCGCGCGCCAGGTGAGGTGGTTGAGCGCCTGGCTAGTGGCGTCAACCTGGTCGTCGTGGCGGGCATTAGGAAAGGACAAAAGTTCGTCCATCCACTCGGCCAGCCAGGGAGCATCGTTGGCCACGTGCACCTGGCCCGCCTCGAACCGCGCCGATTGCGCCAGGAAGCGCGCTTCCTTGTCGATACGAGACCTTTGCAGCACCGCCCGAAGCACGCCCGTGCGGCGCAAGTCCTGTTCCAGCGCGCGGCCCGTCTCAGTGTTCTCGATCAGCGTCTGATCGACGCGATGGCGGTGCGCGAGGTCCACCACTTGGCGCCTGAGTTCGGGCATCTCGAAGCGCCCGCGCACACTGTCTATGAGATAGAAGTCGAGGCCCTTGACGCCCCAGACTTGGCCTACGGAAAAGTCCGCGGTTTCCGAAAGCGTTGAGGCGGTGTCCCAGGACGCGATGGTGAAGTCGAACGTGGCCGGCCGCTCCGCAAAAGTCCGGATCCAGTCGCGTCGGACGATGTTGCCTTCCACCGGCGTAGGGGCCTGCTGGTACTGCGCGGAATAGACAAGGCTGCCCAGGACGCGCCGATTGACCTCCAGCACCGAGAGGGGTTCGCGCTCCGGGTGGAGCACTTCACCGGCGCGACGGTCGTAAAAGAGAGGCCGGCGAGTAAGGGCCTCGCGGTAGCGCAACTGGTAGCGCTGGTCGGCGATCGCCGTCGCAGGGATGGAGACGACCTCCCAATCGTCGCGCGCCATGACGTGGCCCACAAGGTCATCCTCGTGGAGGCGCTGCATGATGATGACGATGGCGCCGCTGATCTTGTTGTTGAGGCGCGTGTAGACCGCCATGTCGTAGGCGTCGTTGATGCGCCTGCGCTCGGCCGCGGAGAGGGCGTCCGAGGGCTTGATGGGATCGTCGATGACGATGACGTCTGCGCCGCGCCCGAGGATGGCGCCGTTCATGCCGGCGGCGAACCTGTAGCCCTGCCGTGTGGTCTGGAGGTCGGTAAGCTTCGGCCGCTTAGAGGTGAAGGCAAGCTGCGGGAAGGCGTCGCGGTACCAGTCTGCGTCCATCACGAGCTTGGCGTCGCCGGCAAGCTTGCGCGCCAGGTCCTCGGCGTAGGAGACGCACATGATTTTCTTGGTCGGGTCGCGCCCCATGAGCCAGGTCGTGAAGCCTACAGAGACCGTGATCGACTTCATCGACCGCGGCGGGACGTTGATGATGAGGCGCCTGACCTCGCCGCGGGCGACGCGTTCAAGCTGATAGCATAGGTGGTCGATGTGCCAGTTGTGCCTGTACGCCGCGCCCGGCTCGAGCGTGACGAAGCACTTCTGCACGAAGGCGGAAAGGTCCTGGCGCACGTAAGCACGAAGGAGCGCGTAATCGTCGCTCATGGACCGCCATCCTCGTCTTCGCCACGGGCATGGTCGTCACGACTGTCTTCAGCCTCGTCCGCCTGGCCTTGGGCGTCCTCGTCGACCTCCGCCTCGTCCTCGTCGTCCGTTTCGTTATCGCCCTCATCATCGCCGCGGCCTTGCGCAGCATCGACGCCCATAGCCCGCGCGATGATGTCCCGGTCCTCTTCGGAGAGCGGTTCGTTCTCTTTGTCTTCTTCCTCGGCCGTGTCGGCATAGCGCTCGTAAAGCTCAAGGGCGCGGGCGATGGCGCGGATGTCGCGGTCCTTCAGCCCGCCCTGAACCAGAGTCAGCAGGAGCGCCTTTGCCACGGTGCACTTGGACTTGCGTCCGTTCTCCGTGACCTCGATTTCCGCTTCGAAGACTTCGAGCACCATGGTCTTGTAGTTGCGCTGGCCCTTCTTGCGGCCGCCGGGGTTGCCGCTCTGGCCGGGACCCCAACGGCTATGGGCGGGCGGCTTTCCGCGCCCGATATCGTAGTTACCCGGCGCGGCCTTCGCCGCCCTCGCCGACCGTTTGCGTTTCTTCGTCATCGCCCAGCCCCGTTCACGACTTGGCTGGCGCGCGCCGGCGTACGCGCACGGTAGGCGCCGGCGGTTGTGGGGGAGCCGTCTCGGTGCTTGCGGGTTCGGCCGCGACACTGCGCTCCGCGGCCGTGTCGGCGAAGGAGAGCCCGCTCTCTGCGTGGCGGGCGCTTTCGCCCGACCAGGCTTCCCAACGGCGCACGGCGACATCGACATAACCGGGGTCAAGTTCGATCACGCGGGCGCGCCGGCCGGTCTTCGCCGCGGCGAGGACAGTGGTGCCGGACCCGGAAAAGCAATCCAGCACAACATCGCCGCGGTGCGTGACGTCGCGGAGGGCGTCGGCGACGAGCGCGACGGGCTTGGGGGTGGGATGAAGCTCAAGCTCGCGCCGAAGGGCGGTCGCGCCTGGATAATCCCAAACGTTTGTTCTGTTTCTGCCGAACTTACCGAGCTGGACGTTGTTGGTGTGCTTGACGCTGGGCTCCTTCCACACGAACACAAGTTCATGTTGGCTTCGGTAAAGCGAACCCATGGCGCCGGCGCCCTTGTTCCAGACCGCAAGATTGAGGAGGTCGAGCTTTGCGGCGCGGCCTGCGTCCAACATCTCGCGCATGTGGCGAAAATCCATGCACGTGAACTGGATCGCCCCAGGAGCGCTGCTTGCCGCGGCATGGCTAAGCCATCGGGCATTGAACGCCGTGAATTCCTCAGCGCTCATTTCGCCCACGCCCATCACGAACTCGGCGTGCTTGCCGCTTCGGGACACGTGGCGCTGGATGCTGACGTTGTAGGGCCCGTCGTGAAAACCGGCGGCCGCGCGCTCGTCCAGCATAAGCCGCCGGTAGGAGGCTTCGCTGCAAGAATCGCCGCACAGAATCCGATGCTCACCCAGGATCCAGACATCGCCCAATCGGGAGACCGCGGGCGCGCCTGAATGAACTTGGGCGGCCTCGTCTTCGTTCTCGTTGTCGCCCGCGTTGGCCTGCTGGATGATTTGGTCGATCTCCGGCAGTGCGAACCCGGTGATCGACAGATCGAACGCAAGGTCCAACGTGCAATCGAGGTGGGCCAAATGCGAGAACTCGATGGCGAGGATCGATTTGTCCCAACCCGCCAGCTCAGCCAGCCGGTTATCGGCGATCCTGAGCGCCGCAGCGTCCGCTTCGCTCAAATGATCAAGCCGCAGCACCGGCACGCGTTCAAACCCCAGCGCCTCAGCGGCGAGGAGCCGCGCGTGGCCGGCAATCAGCACGTCGTTCTGATCAACGATGAGCGGGCTAACGAACCCGAACGCGGCGATCGATGATTTGATCTGTTCGATCTGGCGATCGTCATGCGTGCGCGCATGGCGCTCGTACTGTTTCAGTTCGCCGACGGCGACGTAAGCGACCTTCAGGAGAAGATCGCGGTAGAGCGCGCGCGCCGCCTCGGGCGCATTCGCACCCAAGGAGGGTGGTGACATGGGTTTCGCTTTCGTGACGCGAACGCCAATTGCGGCGCTCTGACGTCACGCAAGTGAGGGGGCCAAACGATGCGAAAACGACGGGGGGATTTAATTAGCGGGGGTGATTATTTTCGTTTCAAGCGGCCGCGACCAAATCGATGCGGGAATTCCTCCCGCAGCTTTGGCTCCAGCTTCTCCTTCCGCCGCTTGGAGACACTTACCCCGAGCTTCTCGGCTACATGCGTCCAGAGTAGATCCCATCCCACCCGGCCTTCGCCATGAGCCAGGTAGTTTCTCGCGGCGGCGAGAAACGGCGCATGGCTATCCGCCGGTTTGCCGGGCGTGGGAAATGCACTCTGGACCGCTTGGCGTTGAAGCCGCAATTGTGTGTACGAGGCCTTTTCACCGGGACGCGCCGCGTAGGGTTCTGAGTCCCGCATGAGTCGAAGACCCTCGCGACCTTCGCGCGCCCAATCCGCCGGATTGATCTCGCGACGATCGCCGTCGCGCGCACCGGTGCAACGCAGCACACCGCTGGAAAGCTGACGTTCAAGCTCATTGGTTTCCAAACCGTCGCGCCAAAGCGACATGAGCGCGTCGCGGCGTTCCAGAAACCGGCACGCTTGCTCGACATCCCTGAAACGTATCCACGCCAGGGCCATCGGAATGCCCCAGGAGGGCTCGCCAGTGGCGAGGCGCGCAAGCTCGATGCGCTCTTCTTCTTCCCGCTGCTCCGCTTCGGGCAGTTCGCTCTTCAGCCCCTCAAGGAGTTCGTCCGGCGCACGCTCTGTTGCTGTGAACCACTTGTTCTCGATCCTGAGCATCTCGGGGATGTCATGGGCCTCATACCCTTGCGTTTCGAGTTCTGAGCGCCATGCTTGAAGGCGCTTTGATTGCGGCGTGAGCGCCTCGTCGGCGCCAAGAAGCGCAGTCAGATAGGCGATCTGGCGTCGAAGCTCAGCCGCTCTTCGGTGGGTTCGCATGTCAATTCAAAGAAGTGCCAATACGCGCCTGTCGATGCAAATATGTGGTATGTTGCGCCGCAGGTCAGCAGGTGCGATGCTTGGTTTCGCGGGCCGGGGG
>JAEWNX010000115.1 GCA_023461135.1 Pseudomonadota bacterium | reverse complement strand
CCTTGGTGATCGGGACTGTCGCGCCGCCGGCGGCGCCGGCGGAAGCGGATTTGAGGCATGAAAGACAATCGTCCCGTTCTCGGCGTGATCAGTTGCAACCGGGAGACCGATCGCCAAGCTGCGCAGGTGGTGATGACGCGCTATCTCGACTCGGCGCTGGCTTATGCCGACGCCGCGGCCTTGCTCGTGCCGGCGATGCCGGCGCTGATGCAGGCCAAGGAGGTCGCGCCGCGGCTGGATGGGCTTTTACTCACGGGCACGCCATCCAATCTGGATCCCAAACGCTACGGCGAATTGATCGACGATGCGCCGGGTCCCTTCGATCCCGGCCGCGACGAGATGACGGCGCGCCTGATTGAGGCCATGCTGGAGATCGGCAAGCCGGTCTTCGGCATTTGCCGCGGCTTCCAGGAACTCAATGTCGCGTTCGGCGGCACGCTCAGGCGCGACATGGCCGAGCATCCGGAGCTCATTGCGCACCACGCGCCGAGCGAGCAGAGCTTCAGCGAATATTTCGATCACCAGCACCCGGTGAAGCTGACGAACGGCGGCGTGTTGCAGCGTGCGTACAAACGCGACGAACTCGATGTGGTCAGCGTGCACTATCAGGGCGTCGAGCGACTTGGCGCCGGTCTCAACATCGAAGCGCGCGCGCCGGACGGCGTGATCGAGGCGGTGTCGGCCGAGGTGAATGGCGCGCCGGTGCTGGCTGTGCAGTGGCATCCGGAATGGCAGGCGAGCGAGCGGCCGGAGTCGCAGCTCTTCTTCCGCTTGCTCGGCCGCGCGTTGCGGCGCGAACCCTTGGCCTAGCCGCCGAGCGCCGCTGCTTCGCGCGCCAGCGCTTCGATGCCGCGCCAATCGCCGGCCTTGATCTTGTCCGCCGGCGCTACCCATGACCCGCCCACGCACAGCACATTCTCGAGCGACAGATAGGCGCGCGCTTTGTCGCGCGTGATGCCGCCCGTCGGGCAGAAGCGCGCGGAGGGGAGGGGACCCGAGTGTGCTTTCACGGCGGCGGCGCCGCCCAGTTGCTCGGCCGGGAAGAACTTGAAGCAGGTGTAACCAAGATCGAGGCCGCGCAGGATCTCGCTTGCGGTGGCGACGCCAGGAATGAAGGGGATCGGCCGCTTACGCGCGGCCTTCATCAGCTTCGGCGTCGCGCCGGGCGACAGCGCGTAACGCGCCCCGGCGTTCACCGCGGCGTCGAGATCCCCCGGGCTGAGGATCGTGCCGGCGCCGACGATCATTTCCGGCACGGCGTGCGAAATGCGCGCAATCGCGTCGAGCGCGGCCGGCGTGCGCAGCGTGACTTCGATCGTGCGGATGCCGCCTGCGAGCAATGCGCGCGCGAGGTGCTCGGCGGCATCGACGTCCTCCACAACGACGACCGGCATCACCGGCGACAGATTGAGCACTTCTTCAGCCGTCTGGATCATCGCCGCACATCCGCGCCGGAATTGGAGAGATAGAAGGCGACATCGTTCGCCGTCGCCAAGTTGAAGTCGCCGCGCACCGAGTGTTTCAGCACGGCTGCCGCGACGGCAAAGTCCAGCATCTGCTGCTCCGGCATGCCGCTCGCCAGGCCGTGCAGGACGCCGGCCGCGAACGCGTCGCCGCCGCCTATGCGGTCGACGATGCTGGTGACCGCATGTGCCCGCGTGCGCACGGCGCCGGCGCGGGTCAGCGTCACGGCGCTGAGTTCATGGGCGTCAGCGCCAAGCACCTTGCGTCCGGTCGCGGCGATGCGCTGCAGGTTCGGGTAGCGCGCAAGAGCGATCCGGGCGGCTTCCTCCTCGTTCGCCGATTTTTCGCCGGTGACGAGCCCGATGTCGCGTGCATCGGCGAACATCAGGTCAGCCTCGGCGAACAACGCGTCCAGCGTCGGTCTTGGATCGTCGCCCCGCGCTTCCCACAGCTTGGCGCGGAAGTTGGCGTCGAAGGAAATCTTCACACCTGCCGCCCGCGCCGCGCGCATGCACATCAGAGCCGCGTCCGCGCATGCCTTGTTGAGCGCCGCTGTGATGCCAGAGACGTGCAGCCAGTCCGCGCCGGCGAGCGCTATTGTCCAATCGATCTGTTCGGGGGCGCGGGCGAACGCGGACTCGGCGCGATCGTACAGAACCTCCGGCGCACGCTGCCCAGCGCCATTGGTGACGAAATAAAGCCCCATGCGCCCTGCGCTCAGCGCACAGAGGTTTGTGTCAACGCCGTACCGGCGCAATTCGGTGAGCGCGGCCTGGCCGAGCGCGTTGTTCGGCAGCACAGTCGCCATGTGCGCGTCGTGCCCGAAACGCGCGAGCGAAACCGCGACATTCGCTTCCGCGCCGCCATAGGTGACGCCGAGCTGCGGCGTTTGCAGCATCAGCTCGCCCGCGGGCGCGGTGAGCCGGATCAGAATTTCGCCGAAACAAACGAAGCGAGCCACGAAGACCTCTTAGGCGCGACTCAGCGCGCGAGCCAGCCCCCGTCAACCGGGATGATCGCGCCGTGCACGTAGTCCGAGGCGCGGCTGGCGAGGAAGACGGCCGCGCCGCCGAGATCCGAGGCTTCGCCCCAGCGGCCTGCGGGGATGCGGTCGAGGATCGCCGCGTTGCGTTTCTCGTCGGCGCGCAGCGCCGCCGTGTTGTCAGTCGTCATGTAGCCTGGCGCAATCGCGTTGACGTTGACGCCCTTGTTCGCCCATTCGCACGCCAAGAGCCGCGTAATGCCGGCAAGGCCGCTTTTGCTCGCGGTGTAAGAGGGCACGCGGATGCCGCCTTGGAAGGATAGCATGGACGCGACGTTGATGATCTTGCCGCGGCCTTGCGCAATCATGTGACGGCCGGCGGCTTGTGCGAGAAAGAACGCGGACTTCAGATTCGTGTCCATCACCGCGTCCCAGTCTTCCTCGGTGAATTCTACCGAATCCGCGCGGCGGATGATGCCGGCGTTGTTCACGAGGATGTCCAGCCGTCCGAACTCTTTCAGTGTGCGATCCATGATGCCGGCGATCGGTTCGATCGCGCCGAGATCGGCTTGGATGGAAAGAAAGCGGCGGCCCAGCGTCTTCACGTGCGCGCCGGTGTCATCGGCAGGGCGGCGGCTGGTGGAGACAATGTCCGCGCCAGCCTCCGCAAGCGCCAGCGCAATCGCCTGTCCGAGGCCGGTGTTGCCGCCGGTGACGAGCGCGACTTGGCCGGAAAGATCGAATGGGTTCGCGCTCATTTCAACTGGCAGATATCGAGCTGGTTCATGTCGGTATAGTCCAGATTCTCACCGCCCATGGCCCAGATGAACGTGTAGTTCGCCGTGCCCGAGCCCATGTGAATCGACCAGGGCGGCGAGACGACGGCTTCGTCGTTCTCGATCACGATGTGCCGGTTCGCGTCCGGCTCACCCATGAAATGGAACACGCGGTCCTTCTCGCCGAGGCCGAAATAGAAATACACTTCGGAGCGGCGGTCGTGCAGGTGCGGCGGCATCGTGTTCCACACGCTGCCGGCTTTGAGTTCGGTGAGACCCAGGAGGAGCTGACACGACTTCACGGTCGCCGGCACAATGTATTGGTAGATCGTGCGCTCGTTCGATGTCTCGAGAGCGCCGCGTTCCAGCGGCACGGCTTTGTCGATCGAGATTTTCGCCACCTCGTAACGCGCATGCGCGGGTGTGGAGATGAGATAGTATTTCGCGGGCTTGGCTTTGTCGACCGAGCTGAATTCGACATCGTTCGAGCCCATCGGAACGTAGAGCCCATCCTTCGGCTGTAGCTCGTTCGTCTGCCCATCGACTTTCACGATACCCTGGCCGGCGCCGACATTGATGACGCCAAGCTCGCGCCGTTCGAGGAATGGCTTGCCGGCGGCCGATTGCGGTTCGGTTTGCTTGGGCAGCGCGAGCGTCTTCGCAACAGGCGCCGCGCCACCGACGATGAAGCGCTCATAGTGCAGGTAGTTCAGCGCGATCTCATCCGGCGCGAAAAGGCCGGAGATGAGATAGCGCTCGCGCAATTGCTCGTTCGACACGCCGTCCATGCTGTCGGGATGGGTGGCGTGGTAGGTCTTCTTGAACACGACGGAGCTCCTCGACTAGAAGCCTTGGTAACCGGTGTCAGCACCCCATTCAAGCACCTTTGCTTGCGCTAGCGCGGCGCCGGCCCGCTGGAATCGCGCACCACCAAAGCCGGCGATGTCGCGGGCGCGGCTTCGCGTGCATGATCTTCGGCGGCGTCGAGCCCGATCAGTTTTTCCGCGGCCATCCGCCCGATCTCGCGCGTCGGCGTGCGCACCGTGGTGAGCGGCGGCCAAACGCTTGAGGCGATCTGAAAGTCGTCGAAGCCGACGACAGAGACGTCCTCCGGGCAATTCAAGCCAGCGCGCCGGATCGCGTGCAGCACGCCGGCGGCCATTTCGTCGTTCGCGGCAAAGATCGCGGTCGGTCGCGGGTTTCGCTTCAGCAGCTCGGCGGCGCAGGAGATGCCCGTTTCGAACGTGTAGGCGCCTTGCATCACGTAGTCGCTCTGCAATTTGAGTCCACGCTCCTTCAGCTCTTCCTCGAACCCGCCGCGCCGCTCGTGCGAGGAGCGGAAGGAGGCAGGACCGGAGATGAAACCGATACGCGTGTGGCCGAGCTCCGCCAGGTGGCGAGCGGCGGCGCGCCCACCGTGCCGGTCATTGGAAACGATCATGTGCGCGGGCTCGTCCACCGGCACCGACGCGATGCGGATGTAGGCGCAGCCCACTTCGTCGAGCACGGCCTTCACCCGATCGTCCTCGGAGACCGAGGGCGTCAGGACGACGCCGGAAAGCTTCTGACGCTCGATGAATCGCCGGAAATCGGCGAGGAAAGTCGGGTTGCCGCGATTGCACGGGTGGACGACGAGTTCGTAGCCTGAGCCGCGCATGGCATCGAGCATGCCGAGCTGCATGTTCACGACGTATTGGGGGTTGGGGTTGTCGTAGACTAGCCCGATCAGGAAAGAGCGGCGGAAGGCAAGGCCGCGCGCCTGCGGGTCGGGCGAAAATCCGATCTCGGCGATGATGGCGTTGATCTTCTCCCGCGTCGCCTCTTTTACGAACGGAGATTGGTTGATGACGCGCGACACAGTTTTCTTCGACACGCCGGCGAGGCGCGCCACGTCATTGATGGTAGGTTTCTTTTCCCCGCCTAGGCCGCGTCGCGGCGGCGGGTTGTCGTCGTCCGCCATGAACGCCCCGTCTTGCCCAAAGCTTTGGCGCCGCGGCTGCGAAATGGCAACGTAATTGTCGCGGGACAATTTAGCGCCGCCAGACACTTGGCCCCTGTTTGCGCTGGGCCCCAAATCCTAGTTTGTTGGGCGCATGGCCGAATTCATTCCCGTCCCGCCGTTCGATCTCGTGGTGTTCGGCGCCACGGGCGATCTATCGCTGCGCAAGCTGTTCCCGGCGCTGCTGCACAGGTTTCTCGACGGACAGATTCCCGAACAGTCGCGCATTATCGGCGCGGCGCGGTCGGATCTCGACACCGGCGCGTTCCGCAAGATGGTGGAGGAGAGCCGCGGCAAGTTCGCGCCCGGCGCTTGCGTGGACGAGGCAAAGTGCGCCGCGTTCATGCAGCACATCGAATATGTGCGCATCGATGGCTCGGCGCCTGCGAGCGAATGGGGCCCGCTGCGCGAGGCGCTGAGCAACGGCAAGAACACCGCACGCATCTTCTATTTGGCGACCGCACCGACGCTGTTCGTGACGATCGCGCAGCGCCTGGCAGAGGCCGATCTGGTGACGCCGGAATCGCGCATCGTGCTGGAAAAGCCGATCGGCCGCGACCTTGCCTCGGCGCGCCAGATCAATGACGGCGTCGGCGCCGTATTCGACGAACAACACACGTTTCGCATCGACCATTATCTGGGCAAGGAGACCGTGCAGAACCTGCTGGTGCTGCGCTTCGCCAACATGCTGGTCGAGCCGATATGGTCGCGCGCTACGATCGATCATGTGCAGATAACCGTGGCCGAGGAAATCGGCGTCGAGGGCAGGGGCGATTATTACGACAAATCCGGCGCGCTCCGGGACATGGTGCAGAACCATATCCTGCAGCTCCTGTGCCTGGTGGCGTTGGAATCCCCCAACTCGATGGATGCGGACGCAATACGCACCGAAAAACTCAAGGTGCTCTCCGCGCTGCGGCGCGTGGAGGCGAGCGATGTTGCGGCGAAGACAGTGCGCG
>JAEWNX010000114.1 GCA_023461135.1 Pseudomonadota bacterium | reverse complement strand
GCCTATAAGAGCCTTGAGCTGATCCGGCGTTTGCGCGAGCGCGACGTTGCGGTGCGCGTGGTGATGACACAGGCCGCGCAGCAGTTTGTCACGCCGCTGGCGGCGGGCGCGATCGCCGGCGAACGGCCTTTCACCGATCTGTTCGACCAGGCGCAGGAGTTCGATGTTGGCCACATCCGGCTGGCGCGCGAATGCGATCTCATCGTGGTCGCGCCGGCGACGGCTGATCTGATGGCGAAGGCCGCGCATGGCCTCGCCAACGATCTCGCGTCGGCTGTGCTTCTGGCGACCGACAAACCCGTGCTGATGGCGCCGGCCATGAACCCGCATATGTGGGCGCACGCCGCGACGCGCCGAAATTCCGCGGTGCTTCAGACTGACGGATTGCGCTTCGTCGGCCCCAATGCCGGCGAGATGGCCGAGAGCGGAGAGCGCGGCATCGGCCGCATGGCTGAGCCCGAGGAAATCCGCGACGCGGCCCTCGCGCTCCTCAGCGACGGGCCACTGAAAGGCAAGCGCGCACTCGTCACCGCAGGGCCGACGCTGGAAGCGATCGATCCCGTACGGTTTCTGTCCAACCGATCGAGCGGCAAGCAGGGCTACGCCATTGCGGCGGCGCTCGCCGAACTTGGCGCCGACGTGACGCTGGTCTCCGGTCCGACCCATCTTACGCCCCCGCCCCGCGTCGCGCTGAAGTGTGTGGAGAGCGCGCGCGAGATGCTCGCGGCGTCCGAGGCGGCGCTGCCGCTCGATGTCGCGGTGATGGTGGCCGCGGTCGCGGATTGGCGCCCGGCGGAAACGTCGGACGAGAAAATCAAGAAAGACAAGAGCGGCGTCACCGCGATTTCGCTCGCCGAGAACCCGGACATCCTCGCCACGCTTGCGAAGCCCGGAAAGAAGCGCCCAAAACTGGTGATCGGTTTTGCCGCGGAGACCGAGAAGGTCGAAGAGCATGCCCGCGCGAAGATCGCGAAGAAGGGCTGCGACTGGATCGTCGCCAACGACGTGTCGGGCGACGTGATGGGCGGCGCGGAGAACCAGGTGCTGCTGATCACCAAGGACAGCGCCGAAACCTGGCCCCGCATGGCGAAGGACGCCGTTGCGCGAAAGCTCGCTGCGACAATTGCGCAGGCGCTCGCGCCAAAATCCCCAAGACGCAAGTAGGGTTTGCGGAAACGCAAGGCGCGGGGGCTTGAGCCCCGCGGCGAGAACGCTATGTAGGGCGTTCACATCTCACATCCGATTCCAGCGCTGAGCGCGCCACGCGCGCCCTGAAGGACGAGCAATGAGCTTTCAGAACCACAACGAACGCCGTGAAGCCGCCGAAGCCGCCAAGAAGGCGATGCTGGAAAAGTTCAAGAGCAAAGCGCCTGTGGAAGTCGATCCCAAGGTAGCCGAGCAGCTCGCCGCCGCCGCGAAAGCGAAGGAAGAAAAGCGTGTCGAAGCTGAAAAGCGCCGGCGCGAGCGGGTGGAACTGGAGAAACTCGAGCGCAAGATCGCTGCGGAGGCCGCCGCCAAGGCGGAGCGCGAACGCGTTGCGCGCGAAGCCGCGCTGGCCGCCAAGCGCCGCAAGAAGGAAGCCGAAGCGGCCGAGGTGCGCCGCTTCGAAGATGAAGCGCGGCGCGATCTCATGAATGCTGCGCGCAAGGTCGCCAAGAAATTCAGGTAGTTGCCGCAGAGGCAGTGCGACCTTTATCGCCTTGCGTTCACCCGCGCGCCTGCTGATGAGCGGGCATGAAATACCTCGTTGCTCTCGCCGCACTTGCCGCCCTCGCCTCCTGCGCGACTGAACAAGCCGAAGACAGCACTGCCAACCTTGATTGCCGCAGCGGCGTGTACCGCAGCGATGCCGGCGAGGTTCTAGCGCTCACGCCAACCAGCAACGGCGGCTACCGTTGGCGCATGCCAGACGGACGCACCGGCGCGCTTCGGCCGGAGGGACAGAGCTGGCGCTCGACGCTGGGTTGGACCGGAGAGCCAGACGGTCTCACCGTAGATTTGTCCGCCTGCGCGGAGGGTGTGTTGCGATTGGGTTTGACCCAGGCGCCGGCTGCCTACAACCGCGTGGCGATCGAGACGATCGAAACAACGTTTGAACGTGATGGCGTCACGCTCGCTGGGCGCTTGCTTTTACCGCCAACCGACGATCCGGCCCCCCTCGTCGTACACGTGCACGGGTCGGGCTCGTACTCGGTGCTTCAGTTTGAAGGCTATCCGTGGATGCTCGCGGCGGAGGGCCTGGCCGTGTTCGTCTATGACAAACGCGGCACAGGCGCCTCCACCGGCCAGTACACGCAAGACTTTCATGTGCTCGCGGCGGACGCGCGCGCAGCGCTCGATGAAGCGCGCCGGCTTGCGGGCTCTCGCGTGTCACGCGCCGGCTTCATGGGCCTCAGCCAAGGCGGCTGGGTGGCGCCCCTAGCGGCGAGCGAAGCAAACGTCGATTTCGTGGTCGCCCTTTATGGCCTTGCGGTGAATCCGCTGCAGGAAGACCGCTACGAAGTCATGCAAAGTCTCGAACGCGCAGGCTGGGGCGACGCAGAACAGGCCAAAGGCGCCGAACTCTCAGCCGCCGCGGGCGAGATCGTCGCGTCCAACTTCCGCGAAGGCTTCGCCGAGTTCGACCGCCTGCGCCGAGACTATCGCCATGAGCCCTGGTTCAAGGATGTTGAGGGCGAATTCACGCACGAGATGCTGCCCTATCCGGCGATCGCGCTGCGCGTCGTCGGACCGAGCCGCAACCGCGGCACGAGCTGGCGCTACGAGCCCGTACCCGTGTTGCGCGCGCTCACGGCGCCTCAATTCTGGATCATCGCCGCAGACGATACCGAGGCGCCGCCGGCCCAGACGATCGCCCGCCTGCGCGCGCTGCAACAGGAGGGGCTAGCCATCGATCTGGCGATCTATCCGGGCGCGGACCACGGCATGATCCTCACGGAGCGCCGGCCAACCGGCGAGCCGCGGCAAACCCGCTATGTACAAAATTATTATCGCCAGATCGCGAGCTGGATCAGATCTGGCGACCTCAGTTATGCGCGCGACGCCGGCGCAGACGTGTACGAAGCGGCAGCTTCCGAATAGGACAGCTCGGTTTCACGTCTTCGCCGCGCCGCAGCTCGCGCCGCCGAGCACGCAGAAGCTGGCGCAGTATTTGTGATTGAGCGGCACGGCGCCCGAAGCCTCGCGCAATGTCCGGCCGAGTTCGAACTGTTCGTCATAAGGCAGCAGCGTGCAAGCGAGCACGGCGGGCGAAGGCGCGCCCTTGCGTTTTACAACCATTCGCGCCGACGCGCACATGATCTCACGCGGGTCCTTCCGCAAAATGCCCCAGCACGCCGTGGTGATCTCGGGCGGGTCCGCACGCATGTCCATTTCGGGAAAAATCACCAGCGCGGACGCATCGTTTGCATCGAGCGCGACACCGATCTCATCGAACAGCGCTTGGAAGCGCGCGCGCAGCGCCGATTCCGGTTCGTGCGCAAACCCGCGGCCGGCGACCTCGACCACAAAGCCATGGCCCGTCAGCCACTTGAGACCGGCAAGCGTCTTCTCGTAGCTGCCCTCCCCGCGCTCGGCGTCATGGATATCAGCGCGCGGATCGTCGAGTGAGACGCGCACACGCAGGTGGGGGCCGTGACGCTGCTTCAGCTCCAGCAACTGCGCCTTGTGACGCTGCATCGGCCGCATCGCATTGGTCAACACCAACACCTCGAAGCCACGCGACAGCGTCTCCTCGAGCAGGGCGATGATTTCCTTGTTCATGAACGGCTCGCCGCCGGTGAAGCCGATCAACTGGGTCGGCAATCGCTCGCGGGCGATTTCGTCGAGATAGCCCCTGACTTCGGCGAGCGTGATGTAGGCGAGGCGATCGTTGCGCGGGGAGCTTTCGATGTAGCAATGCGCGCACGTGATGTTGCAAAGCGTGCCGGTGTTGATCCACAGCGTCTCCAGGGCGTGCAGCGGAACGGCCGCGCGCTCCTCCCCCTTCGCCGTCAGGCGGGGATCGTTGAATTTTGTCCCTGCGCCGCCATCGGCCATGCATTTTGCTCCCGCGTCCCGCCGAATCCGGTTTATGCCCTAACGCATGGATACGAACACAATCCCCGTTCTGGTTTCACCATTGGCGCATTTTGAAGGCTTGGCGTTGCCAGCTTACGAAACGGCGCTCTCGGCGGGCATGGACCTGCGGGCGGCGGTGCCCGAGGACGAGCCGGTGACGCTGCGGCCGGGCGAGCGGACGCTGACGCCGACGGGCCTCACCATCGCATTGCCGGCAGGCTACGAGGCGCAGGTGCGTCCCCGTTCGGGCCTGGCGCTGAAGCACGGGATCACCTGTCTCAATACCCCCGGCACGATCGATGCGGATTATCGCGGCGAAGTGAAGGTTATCCTGATCAATCTCGGCCAGGAGCCGTTCACGATCCGCCGCGGCGAACGCATCGCGCAAATGGTCATCGCGCCCGTGACGCAGGCGCGCTGGGAGAGCGTGGAGACATTGCCCGAAAGCGTGCGCGGCGCCGGCGGCTTCGGCAGTACGGGCCGCGGCTAACCTGGACGCGCGCACGGCCCACGCCTAAGTTCGTCGGCGGGGATATCTCATGCGCGCAGTCTTCATCACTCTGGCGCTCGTCCTTGTGGCGGCGGGCGGCTATCTTGTTTATCGCAATTCGGCTCCGAAGGCGGACGAGTCCGGCCTGTTCGCGCCGGAGCAGCAAGCCGCGGCGGCGCTTCCAACAGCGGAAGACTGTCTGGCCGAAAACGCGATGTACGAGTTCAACGATGACCGGCGCCTGCAACTGCGCTTTCGCCGCATGCCGTCGTCAGGCACGGCCGCTATTGAGATGTCGGAGGTTGAGGGTCAGCGCCTGGGCAACGTGGCCTTTGTCGTTCACGTCACAACTTTGGGGACGGACTATTCCTACACGCCCGTGAACGCGCTCAGAGGGAGCGGGCCGGCTCACACGAACACACTGACACGCGTGCAGCCGGAAGGCGGCGGCGCGCCGTTTGCGGTGTACCTGTTCGACTCCCAGATGCACTACCTGGATCAATTGCCGCGCAACGACACGCCGGCGCCAGGTTACATCTTCATGCCGGACATCCTGCCGCGCCTCTATCGCGATCGCGTCGATCAGGCGCCCGGCGTCTTCCGCTTCCAGAGCTGCGAAACCCCGCCGGCGCCTGCCTCCACGCCCTGATGCGCCGGGCGGCGCGAGCCGCTATATCCACGCCATGCTGAACGCGGACGAACGCGAGCGCTACGCGCGCCATATCCTGCTGAAGGAGGTCGGCGGCCCCGGCCAACAACGGCTGAAGGCGGCGACCGTTGCGC
>JAEWNX010000113.1 GCA_023461135.1 Pseudomonadota bacterium | reverse complement strand
CCGCGCCGTGCTGATGACGGCGCAAGCGGCGAAGCTCGAACGCGAACGGCGTCAGGACAAAGCGGCTGAGATGGCGCAGAAGGCGTTTCGGCTTTGCCCCACCTTCGCGCCGGCTGGCGCAATGGCGGCGCGGCTGCTTGTGGCGGAAGGCCGGTCCGAGCGCGCCGCGGCCATTCTCGAAGAGGCCTGGGAGAACGGGCCACATCCGGCGCTCGCGCACGCCTATCGCGATATCGTGCCGGGCGAGACGCGGGACGCGCGCGCGCTGCGCATGGCGGCGCTCGCCGAAAAGCGGCGCGACCACCGCGAGTCCAAAATCGTGCTGGCGGAACTGGCAATGGAACGCGCCGATTGGGGCGGCGCCCAATCGCAGCTTGAAGACGCCTACCGCGAAAATCCTTCCTCGCGCATTTGCATCCTGTTCGCGCAAGTCGCGCGTGGCCGCGGCGACGAGAACGCCGCGCGCACCTGGCTCGGCCAAGCCGCCGCCGCGCCGCGCGAACCGGACTGGTCGGACCTCGATCCTGAAGGCCCTGCCTTCCTCTATGACGACAACGATTGGGCGCGGCTTGTCTATGTATTTGGCGACGGCGGCCAATTGGTGCATCCGCGCATGGAGCGCGGCCACGCCGATGCGCTGGGCCCCGTGCTCGCCTTGCCAACCGCCGCTCTCACGGCGCCGCAGCGGGACGAGGCCGAGCCGGTCAGCGAAGCGGTTGAGGTCGAGGAAGTGGAGCGCGCCTAATCGCATCTGGGTTAGGTGAGGCGTGGCCAAAGTCGGCGAGCTAGTGCGGGGACCGATGACCGACTTCACGCCAGGCCCGTGGACCGCGAGCCTCACGCCACTGAACGCGGACTACAGCATCGATATTGATGCGTCGCTTGCGCACGCGCATTGGCTTCTCGGCGCGGGCAGCGCCGGCGTCGCCGTCCTCGGTACGACGGGCGAGGCCAATTCCTTCTCGTTGACGGAACGCCTCGATCTGATCGGCGCGTTGGCGAATAGCGAAATTGCGCGTGACCGCCTTATCGTCGGCACTGGGTGTTGCGCTACGCCCGATACGATCGCCCTGACGCGCGCAGCGCTCGACGCGGGCTATACGAACGTGCTGATGCTGCCGCCCTTCTATTACAAGGGCGTTTCCGAAGAGGGAATCTTCCGCGCCTACGCGCAAGTGATCGAGAGCGTCGCCGACACGCGCTTGCGCGTGCTCGTCTACGATTTTCCGCAAATGACGGGGTTAAAGATCAGCACGGCGCTGCTGGCGCGGCTGCAGTGCGCGTTCGACGGCATCGTCGTTGGCGTCAAGAACTCTTCTGGCGATTGGTCAGCCATGGAAGAGGCCCCGAAAGAATTGCCAGGCTTCCTGGTGTTCGCTGGCTCCGAACAGTTTCTCTTGCCGACGCTGCGCGCGGGCGGACCCGGCTGCATCTCCGCCACCGCGAACGTCACTATTCGAGGTCTTGCAGACCTGACGCGGCACTGGCGCGACCGGGACGCCGATGCGCGCCAGGAGAGCGTCACGCGCACGCGGTTGATGTTGCAGCACTACCCCACCGTGCCTGCATTAAAGGAAATCATGGCGCGCGCGACGGGCCGCCCTGGGTGGCGGCGCGTGAGACCGCCGCTGATCAGTCTGTCGGAGGGCGATGCGGCACGCTTGATCGATCAGGCCAACGCCTTCGGCCTCCTCGACGCCGTGCGCTCATGACAACCGGTCGCGCGTTCGCTGACCGCGCACTGGCGCACACGGCAACGGGGGGACGGGAGTGATGCGCTGGTGGTTCGGCATTCCGCTTTGGGTGCGTATTCTTGCGGGCCTCGTCGCCGGCGCGATCACGGGGTTCGTGGTGGGACGCGAGATCGCCGCGATCAACTGGATCGGCGATGTGTTCGTGCGGCTGATCCGCATGCTTGTCGCGCCGCTCGTCTTCATCCTCCTGTCCGCCGGCATCGCGGCGATGGGCGATGTGAAACAGCTCGGCTCCATCGGCTGGAAGACGATCGCACTCTACGTGCTCACTACCTTTGTCGCCGTTTGGATCGGCCTCGGCATCGGCACGGTGTTGCAGCCCGGTCTTGGCGCCGAGCTTGCGGGGATAACGGCGCGCGAGATCGCCACACCGCGGCCGGCAAGCGAGATTCTTATCAACATCATTCCGATCAACCCTGTGCAGGCGATCGCCGCCGGCGACACGCTGGCGATCATCTTTTTCGCGATCCTTGTCGGCGTCGGCTGCCTGATTGCCGGCGAACAAGGCAAGCCGCTTGCGAACATCCTTACGTCCGCATCCGAAGTGATGTTGCGCATCGTCGGCATCGTGATGGAGACGGCGCCGTTCGGCGTATTCGGGCTGATCGCCGTGGTCACCGGCACGCAAGGCGCGGCGACCTTCCTTAACGTGGCGCAGCTCGCGCTGTGCGTGCTCATCGGCGCCGCGGCCCAGACGCTGCTAACACACGGCTTTCTCGTCCGCGTCCTCGCCTGGTTGCCGCTGATTCCCTTCTATCGCGGCGTCGCCGACGCAATCATGGTGGGCTTCTCGACATCATCCAGCTCGGCGACGCTGCCGGTCGCCATCCGCGTCGCCGAAGAGAATCTCGGTATCAAGCCGACCGTCTCCTCCACGGTCCTGCCGCTCGGCGCCACGATCGGCATGGACGGCACAGCGATGTACATCGCCCTTCTCACGATGTTTTCCGTGCAAGCCTTCGGCGTTGATCTAACGGCGATGCAGTACGTCCTGATCGCCGGCATGACCACGATCGTCGCGATGGGCGTCGCCCCGGTTCCTTCAGGCTCGCTTTTCGTGTTCGCCGCCGTGCTCGGCGCCATAGGCATCCCTGTCGAACAAGCCGCGCTGATCGTCGGCCTCATCCTGCCCTTCGACCGCCCGCTCGACATGATGCGCACGGTCCCGAACGTGACGTGCGATCTTGCCGTCGCCACGGTAGTGGCGCGCAGTGAAGGCGAGATCAACGTTGAGGAATACAAGAGCGCGAAGGATATCTAGCGTGGCCCTGCTTCGCACGAACGCCCACATTTGACGGCGGGGTTTGCGTCTGGCCGAGGGACGCTCACGCGCGTAGAGTGCTGGTTTGGAGCCCGCTCATGGCAAGCGCACAATGGCCTTCCACGCCACCTAAGAAAATATTGCTGGCGACCGACCTGAACGCGCGCAGCGACCGGGCGCTCGATCGCGCCACGCAGCTCGCAGGCCAGTGGAATGCCGCTCTGGTGGTTGTGCACGCGCTGGAAGATCAGAAAAACGCGGTCGGCTCACCCGCCTACGAAGATCTCCCGTCCTGGCGGCGCCCGCCGGACCCCGCAATCGCGGTCGAGGCGCAAATCCGGCGCGACATCCGGGACGCCGTCACCGATTTGCGCATCATCGTTACCGAAGGCGGAGCATCCGAGGTCATTCTCGACATCGTGGAACGCGAGCAATGCGACCTCATCGTGATTGGGGCGGCGCGCGACCATGGTCTCGGAAGAGTTTTCCTTGGCCGGACAGTGGAATATTTGATCCGCCGCGCGCCAACGTCAGTGCTGATCGTCAAGAGCCGGCCCTCAGGGCCATATCGCCATATTCTTGTCGGGACCGACTTCACGGATGAAGCGCGCCATGGTCTGGCCGCCGCCGCGAAACTGTTCCCGGACGCGCTCTTCGCCGTCATGCACGCCTTCGACATGCCCTACCGTTCGCTCTGGGGATCGAGCCAGCTTAGCCAGGACTTCTCCGCAATGGAGCACGAGGAGATTCGATCCTTCGTCAATGAGACGGACATGCCCGACGATGTTCGCAAGCGCGTTGTGACCCTGATCGAACATGGTCCCCCCGAGATCATGATTCGCAACTATGTCGTCGAGAAAGATGCGGACCTCACCGTGATCGGAACGCTTGGGCGCGGGATGCTTTTCCATCTGCTCGTCGGCGGCCATGCCCCCAAGATCGTGGATGGAACACCGAGCGATATCCTCGTCGTCCGCGCCCCGCCTGATAAATGAGTCGCAGTTGACCCAGGGTTGAAGCGCGGCGCTTGGCTCCGCACAATGGCGCGGATGCCGGCCAGCTTTCTACTCATCGCCATGATCACTCTGCCCTTCGCCGGGGCGCTGATCGCGGCGTGGCTGCCGACGCACGCCCGCAACGCCGCCGCGACGTTAGCCTCGAGCGTCACGATCGCCGCCTTCGTCTGCCTGCTGTTGCTCCACGCCGCGAGCGGCGCAGGCGTACGCACCGACATTCCATGGCTGCCGTCCCTTGGCGTCGACATCGTCCTGCGGCTGGATGGCTTATCGTGGCTGTTTTCGCTCCTTATTCTCGGGATCGGCGCGCTCATCGTCCTGTACGCCCGCTATTACATGGCGGCGGCCGACCCTGTTCCGCGCTTCTATTCGTACCTGCTTGCGTTCATGGGCGCGATGCTCGGCATCGTGATGTCGGGCAATCTCATTCAGCTCGTGGTGTTCTGGGAGCTCACAAGCCTCTTTTCCTTCCTGCTGATTGGGTATTGGCATCAGAGCGCCAACGCGCGCGAAGGCGCGCGGATGGCGTTGACGGTGACCGCCGCAGGAGGCCTCGCGCTTCTCGTCGGCATGCTGCTGCTCGGGCACATTGCCGGCAGCTATGATCTCGAGGTGGTGCTTGGCGCGGGCGACCGCATTCGCGCGCACTCGCTCTACCTGCCAACGCTGCTGTTGATCCTCGTCGGCGCGTTCACGAAAAGCGCGCAGTTTCCGTTCCATTTCTGGCTGCCGCACGCCATGGCGGCGCCGACGCCGGTCAGCGCCTACCTTCACTCGGCGACGATGGTGAAGGCCGGCATCTTCCTGCTGACGCTGCTATGGCCTGTGATGTCGGGCACGGACGCGTGGTACGCCATCGTCACTTCAGCGGGCATGGCGACGCTGCTGATCGGCGCATTCGCCGCGATCTACCAGCATGACCTCAAGGGCCTGCTCGCCTATTCCACCATAAGCCATCTCGGGCTTATCACGCTGCTTCTGGGTTTAGGCAGCCCGCTCGCAGCCGTCGCGGCGATCTTCCACACCGTGAACCACGCGACGTTCAAAGCCTCGCTGTTCATGGCGGCGGGCATCATCGACCACGAAACCGGCACGCGCGACATGCGCAAACTAAGCGGCCTTTTTCGCTTCATGCCGATTACGGCGAGCCTCGCCATGGTGGCGGCGGCGGCCATGGCCGGCGTTCCGCTGCTCAACGGCTTTCTCTCCAAGGAGATGTTCCTCGCGGAAGCGATCGCCCACAGCGCCGGACCGCACACCAATTATGCACTGCCCGTGCTCGCCACGCTGGCGAGCGCGTTCAGCGTCCTCTATTCGCTGCGCTTCATCCACACCACATTCTTCGGCCCGCCACCGACGGAATGTCCGCGAACGCCGGCGGAGCCGCCGCACTGGATGCGGTTTCCAATCGAATTGTTGGTGCTGATCTGCCTAGTCGTCGGCATCGTGCCGGGCCTTACCATTGGGCCGCTGCTGGCCTCCGCTGTGGACGCGGTGATGGGCGACGCGGCGCCAACGTACAGTTTACGCGTTTGGCACGGGCTCAGCCCCGCCTTGCTGCTGAGCTTAACCGCCTTCGTCACGGGCACGGTGCTCTACGTGCTCTTCGGAAAGCGCATCAACAACAATCCGCGCGGCGCGCCGCCTCTCCTGTACCGCGTTCAATCGCGACAGATCTACGAAAGCGCCATGACTGGCCTTGTCAGTTTCGCCCGGGGCGTCGAACGGGTCCTCAGCACGCGCCAACTGCAACCGCAATTGCGCCTGCTCATTCTTGTGCCGCTGCTCGTAGCACTCGGGATCGCTCTTGCCGCCGGAGGCGTTGCGCTCGCGCCGCAGCTCCAGGCGGTCGACCCGGTGTTCGCCTTGATGTGGGTGGTCGGCGGCGCCTGCGCGATCGGGGCCGCGCAGCAGGCCAAGTACCATCGTTTCGTGGCGCTCGTGCTGATGGGCGGGGCGGGGTTGGTGAGCTGCCTCACCTTCGTCTGGCTGTCCGCGCCGGACCTCGCGCTGACGCAATTGTTGGTCGAGATCGTCACCACCGTACTCTTGCTGCTCGGCCTGCGCTGGCTGCCCATCCGAATCGAAGAACTGCGCTCGTTTTCGCGCGTGTCCCGCCTTCGCGCATTTTTGCGTCGCGGGCTCGACATGACGATCGCCATGATCGCCGGCGTCAGCGTCTCGGCATTGACACTCGCGGTGATGACCCGCCCGGCTTCTGACCCGATATCGCACTTCTTCCTGGAGCGCTCTTATAGCGAAGCCGGCGGACGCAACGTGATCAACGTGCTTCTCGTCGACTTCCGCGCCTTCGACACGCTGGGCGAGATCACCGTGCTGGCCGTGGTCGCGATCACCGTGTTCGCCCTCTTGCGGCGATTCCGGCCGGCGCAGGAGAGCATGGGCGCGCCGCAGCAGCAGCAGACTCAGAACGCTTACGACGAGCGACGCGCCGAACGCGACGTTGGGCAGACAATGCGGGAGTACATGCTGATCCCGCGCGTGCTGATGCAGTTGTTCTTTCCGGTGATCGTCGTGTTCGCGCTCTTCCTCTTCCTGCGCGGCCACGATCTGCCGGGCGGCGGCTTCACGGCGGGCGTCGCCATGTCGATCGCCTTCATCCTACAGTACATGGCCTCCGGCACGAGGCAGACCGAGGCGCGCCTTCGTGTGCGGCCGATGAACTGGATCGGCGCCGGATTATTGATCGCCGTGGCCGCAGGCGCGGGCGCGTGGCTTCTCGGCTATCCGTTCCTGACATCCTACTTTCAGTACGTTGACATTCCGATGCTCGGCGAAACACCCGCGGCAACGGCGATGATCTTCGATCTCGGCGTTTTCGTTCTGGTCGTCGGCGCCACGGTGCTGATGTTGATCGCCCTGGCGCACCAATCCATCCGCACGCCGCGCAAAGTGACGCCCGACGGAGAATTCGTGGACGCCGATTCATTGCCAGCACCCGAACCTCAAGCAGACGCGGCGCAGAGGGAGGGTGCAGTCTGATGGAAATTGTGCTCGCACTCGCAATCGGCGTGTTGACCGCCTCCGGCGTCTGGCTCCTCTTCAGACCTCGCACGTTTCAGGTCATCATCGGCCTTTCGCTGATCGCTTACGCGGTCAACCTCTTCATCTTCTCCGTCGGGGGCCTGCGCGTCGGCGCGCCGCCTGTGCTCGACCCCGCGGTCACAGATACGAACGCTTATGCCGACCCGCTGCCGCAGGCGCTTGTGTTGACGGCCATCGTCATCAGCTTCGCGATGACCGCCCTCTTCCTTGTCGTTCTCCTGGCCTCGCGCGGCCTGACCGGCACCGATCACGTCGATGGTCAGGAGCCCGAGCAATGAACGGGCTTGGTCACCTGGTCATCGCGCCGATCGTGCTGCCGCTGGCTGCTGCGGCACTCGTGGTGATGATCGAACAACGCCCGTTGCGCGTTGCATTGAGCTTGGCGGCGACGGTGGCGCTGCTGCTGATTTCAATTACGCTGCTGATTTCGGTCTCTGCTTCGGATGGCAGCGCCGCAAGCGTGTATCGGCTTGGCAACTGGCCCGCTCCGTTTGGCATCGTCTTGGTGCTGGACCGGTTGTCGGCGCTGATGGTGACGCTCGCTAGTACGCTTGCGCTTGCAGCGCTCGTCTTCTCCCTCGCGCGCTGGGATCAGGCAGGTCCGCGCTTTCATGCGCTCTTCTTGTTGTTGCTTGCCGGGTTAAACGGCGCCTTCCTTACCGGCGATCTCTTCAATCTGTTCGTCTTCTTTGAAGTCCTGCTGGCGGCGTCATACGGATTGGTTCTGCACGGGTCGGGCATTCCGCGCGTGAAAGCGGGACTGCACTATATCGCCGTCAATCTGGGCGCATCCTCTCTCTTCTTGGTGGGCGTGACTGTGATCTACGGCATCACCGGCACGCTCAACATGGCCGACCTGGCTCAGCGCATCCCCCAGCTTGTCGGCGAGCAGCGGACGCTGTTCGAGATCGGCTGCGCCGTGCTGGGCGTCGCGTTTCTGATCAAGGCCGGCGCTTGGCCGCTCGGATTCTGGCTGCCGCCAACCTATTCGGCCGCCAGTGCGCCGGCGGCGGCCATGTTCGCAATCATGACCAAGGTCGGCGTCTATGCGACGCTCAGGGCCTCGTTCTTGTTTTTCGGTCCTAGCGCTGGGGAGGCGGCTGGTCTCGCCAGCCCGTTCCTCTTGATCGGCGGCGGACTAACGATTGCAATGAGCGCGATCGGCATGCTGGCGGCGCGGTCGTTCTCGCGCATCGCCGGGTTCTCCGTGCTGACGTCATCCGGCGCCGTGCTTGCCGTGCTCGGCGCCGGCGGCGAGCGCGCTCTGTCGGGAGCGCTCTATTACATGATCAGCTCAACGCTCGCCGTGGCCGCCTTCTTCCTGCTGATCGAGCTCCTCAACCGCGCGCGAGGCACCACCGCGCCCGCGCTGGGCCCTGCGGTATTCGACGACGAGTATCGTGACCCCTATGACGACGGCTCGCCCAGCGACGAAATCGGCGTGATCATTCCGGCCGCCATTGCGCTCATCAGCGGCGGGTTTATTCTTTGTGCGCTGCTGCTGGCTGGCATGCCGCCCTTGTCTGGTTTCATCGGCAAGTTCGCGATGATGGCGGGGCTCGCCGAAAATGGCGCAACGGCGGCTTGGGTGCTCATCGCGCTGTTGGCGCTCTCCAGCTTCACCGCAGTCGTCGCTCTTCTGCGGACGGGCGTCGAAGCGATCTGGGCGCCCACTGACCGCACGATTCCCCGTGTGCGCGGCGTAGAGTTCGGCGCGATCGCGGGCCTCCTCATCGCCTGCGTGGTTCTCACTACGCACGGCGATTGGGTGCTCGACTACACGGACGGCACCGTCGCTTGGCTTGAGCGGTCGCAAGATTACGTTGCAAGCGTGCTTGGCGCAGATCGCACGGATACGGCGGTCGAGGCGCGGCCATGAACCGGGTCTTTCCCTATCCAGGTCTCTCATTCGCTTTGGCCGCCTTCTGGGTGCTGCTGCACAACTCCCTCGCGCCGGCGACGCTGGCAGGCGCCGCCCTCGTCGGAATTGCCGCGCCTTGGACTCTTGTGCCGCTGCGCGCACCACGTCCGCGCGTCAATAGCGTCACGGCGGTATTGCGATTAGCCGCCATCGTCGTCTTCGACATCGTCCGGTCCAACTTTGCCGTCGCTGCAATCATCCTCGGTGGCGCTAAACCGCACCGCAGCTCCGGTTTTGTCGCGATTCCTCTCGACCTCACCGATCGATACGGTCTTGCGCTGCTCGCAGTGATCATCACCAGCACGCCGGGCACGTTGTGGGCGCAGCACGACGCGGCCGAACGCCGCCTGCTGCTCCACGTGTTCGACCTCGTGGACGAGGGCGATTGGATCAAGCTCGTGAAACAGCGCTACGAGCCCTTACTCAGGGAGATTTTCGAGTGAGCGTCATGGTTCTCGGCGTCGGGCTGCTAACGGCGCAAGTCATGTTGACGGTGGCGATGGCGCTGGCGGTGTGGCGGATCGTCCGCGGTCCGCGCGCACAGGATCGCGTGCTCGGCCTCGATACGCTTTATGTGACCGCCATGCTGATGATGGTGACGTTCGGCATCCGCACCGGCAGCACGCTCTATTTCGAAGCCGCTCTGGTCATCGCCCTGCTCGGCTTCGCTTCAACGCTTGCGCTCGCCAAGTTCTTGATGCGGGGAGAGGTGATCGAATGATGGAGGTCCCGAACCTGCCGTTGTGGGCAGCCCTCCTCACTGCGCTCCTTGTCGTCAGCGGCGCCGCGTTCACGCTCATTGGCGCCGTGGGCCTCATGCGGCTCAAATTCTTCTACGACCGGGTGCATGCGCCCACGCTTGGCGCGACTTTGGGCGCGGCGCTGATCCTCATCGGGTCGATGCTCTGCTTCTCGGTGCTGCAGACACGGTTCGTTGCGCACGAAATCTTGATTGCGATCTTCTCGCTGCTGACGACGCCGGTCACCTTCATCCTGCTGGTGCGCGCAGCGCTTTACCGGGATCGGGCCGAATCCAATCCGGACGTGCCGCCGATGGATTGACGCGGTGGCGCCGGAGCAAACGC
>JAEWNX010000112.1 GCA_023461135.1 Pseudomonadota bacterium | reverse complement strand
CAGTTCGTCGATCACGAGGGCAAGAACCTGCGCGGCATCGACGAGATGATCCGCCCGATGCGCCTCAAGGCGGCGGCGCCGAAGAAGCCGATTCCGTTCGTGGCGCGCTTCCATCTGCATCCCGCGGTGCGCGCCCGATTGGTCGAGCACCACGTGGCGCTGCTCGAAACTCCCGGCGGACAGCGCTGGCGTCTCCGCACCGACGCGCCGAACGTCGTCATCGAACCCTCGATCTATTGGGGCGGACGCAGCGTGCGCGATTCGCACCAGATTGTGCTCTCCGGCGAAGCCGACCCAATGGGCCACGGCCTGGCGCCGCCCAACCGCATCCGCTGGGCTTTGACGAGAGCCTGAGTCCAGCGCTGGTTCCGCTGCCGGATCAGACAAATAAATGATGCTCGATAGCTAAGCCGCGCTATTATGAAGGCCTGACGGGGAGATCGATCATGGCAGGTCAGCCAGTCAACAAGTGGGTTCAATCCATCTTCTGGTTCATCTCGGCGTTGCCGAGCTTCCAGCACATTCCGGAACATTCCACCGGCGATTATGTCGGCCGCACCAGCCCGATCCTGGGCACCGCCTTCGCGTTCTGGATCGTCCTGCTCGGCACCATCGCGATGATGCTGATCGCCAATGGCGTCATCGGCGGCATGTCCTGGCGCGGCATCGATACCGCGCTGAGCGTGGCCTATCTCTTCACCGGCGTTCTCTACATCGCCGGTTTCTGGATGTTCCTGAGCCGCGAAGAGCAATACCCGAACTGAGCGCGCTCCGCGCCAGGCAGTAGGACAATAAGGCAATATGGATGGGCGCGGAGAGCGCGCCTCCTATTCCCTTATTGCCCTACCACCCTATTGCCTTATTGCCTTTGTTGAAGCGATTCCGCCGAAGGCAGACCCATGACCGACATCCTCCCCATCAAGCGCGCGCTTATCTCGGTTTCGGATAAGACGGGGCTGATCGACCACGCCCGGGCGCTCGCTGGGCTGGGCGCGAAGCTCGTCTCCACCGGCGGCACGCACAAGGCGATCAAGGACGCAGGGCTGGCCGTCGAGGATGTCTCCAGCGTCACCGGCTTTCCCGAGATGATGGATGGGCGGGTGAAGACGCTGCACCCGAAGGTGCATGGCGGCTTGCTCGCGCTGCGCGACGACAAGGAGCACGCGCGTGCGATGAAGGAGCACGCCATTGAAGGCTTCGATGTGCTCTATGTGAACCTTTATCCGTTTGAAGCGACGGTCGCGCGCGGTGCGGGCTTCGACGAGTGCATTGAGAACATCGACATTGGCGGGCCGGCGATGATCCGCGCGGCGGCGAAGAATTACGGCTGGATCGCCGTCGCCACCGACGCTGACGACATGGCCGCGATCCTAGAAGAAGCCAAGGCGCACGGCGGCACGCCACTGGCGTTGCGCAAGCGCTTAGCCGCCAAAGCCTTCTCACGTACGGGCGCATACGATGCGGCAATTTCGGCTTGGTATGCCACGCAGCTCGAAGAGAGAGCGCCGGCTTGGCGCGCGCTTGGCGGCAAGCTGAAGCAATCGCTGCGTTACGGCGAAAACCCCCATCAAGGCGCGGCGTTCTATGTAACCGGAGAGCAGCGCTATGGCGTCGCCACCGCAAAGCAGCTCCAGGGCAAGGAGCTCAGCTACAACAATCTGAACGACACCGACGCAGCGTTCGAATTGGTGGCGGAGTTCGACCCCCAAGAGAGCGCGGCCGTCGCCATCATCAAGCACGCCAATCCGTGCGGCGTCGCGACGGGCGGCAATCTTCTTGATGCCTACAAGCGCGCGCTCGAATGCGATTCCGTTTCCGCGTTTGGCGGCATCGTGGCCCTCAACCGCAGGCTGGACAAAGCCGCGGCCGAGGCGATCGCAGAGATTTTCACCGAGGTCGTGATCGCGCCAGACGCGGACGAGGACGCCGTCGCCGTGTTCGCAAAGAAGAAGAACTTGCGCCTATTGGTGACGGGGGGCCTGCCGGATGCGGCCACACCCGGCCTCGCGCTGAAAACGGTGTCCGGCGGCTTTCTTGTGCAGAACCGCGACAACGGACGCGTGACCGCGGCCGACCTGAAATTCGTCACGAAGAAAAAGCCCACTGACGCGCAGGTGCGCGACATGATCTTCGCGTTCAAGGTGGCCAAGCACGTGAAGTCGAACGCGATCATCTACGCGCGGGACGGCGCCACGGTCGGCATCGGCGCGGGCCAGATGAGCCGCGTCGACTCGGCGCGCGTGGCGCGCCTGAAAGCCGAAGACGTCGCGCATGCAAACGGCTGGCGCGAGCCGAAGACGATCGGCTCGGTATGCGCGTCCGACGCGTTTTTCCCCTTCCCGGATGGGCTCTTGCAAGCGGTGCAGGCCGGCTCCACGGCGGTCATCCAGCCCGGCGGCTCCATCCGCGACGAAGACGTGATCAAGGCGGCCGACGAAGCCGAGGTCGCCATGGCCTTTACCGGCATGCGCCACTTCCGGCACTGATGGTGCTGTGCTGCGCCGCCCATCTTGCGAAGCGGGACTGCTCATCGCCATCTTGGCGCTGACACTATTGGGACTTTGCATGCCAGCGCAGGCGTTCGCGGAAACCGTCGCACGGCGCATTGAGCGCCTTCAGCCGCATTTCACCGTAACGCGGCCTGACGGCGCAGGGCCGTTCCCGGTCGTCATCATGCTGCATGGCTGCGGCGGGCCGCGGCCGTTCACCGAAGGCATGGCGCGCGTCGCTGCCGAAGCTGGCGCGGCGGTGATCCAGGTCGATTCCTTTGCGCCGCGCCGGATCAGCCGTGTCGCCGCGTTCGCCACCGTCTGCACTGGTGCGCAATTGCAAGGGCGCGAACGCGCGGGCGACCTCTATGCCGCGATCGCGTGGGCGCGTGCGCAAAGCTGGGCCGCACCGGATCGCATCGTCGCGATGGGCTGGAGCCACGGCGGCTGGACCATCATGGATGCGCTTGCGTTGCGCTCCGGCGCTGAGATGGCGCGCGCGACGGGGATCGATGATTTACCCGCTGAACCGCTCGAAGGGCTGGCCGGGACCATGATCGTCTATCCGTACGCCAGTGTCGGCTCGTACGCTGGACGGCGCGATTGGCGCATGGCGCCGCGCAGCGTCGCCGTGCTGTGCGGGCGTGACTACATCGTCGGCACGCCGCGCGGCCCTCTGGAGCGTCAACGCGCACGGGGCGCGCCGATCGACATCCATTTCTTCGAGGATTGCACGCACGCCTTCGAAGACGAGTTCGCCGAAGATCCGCGCGTGCGCTACAATCCCGCCGCCACGCAGCGCGAATACACGCTGTTGCGTGAGCTGATCGGGTCTCTGACTTCGCCTAACGCAGCGACGCCAGGAGCGCGTTGAACTCGGCCGCCACCAGCATCAGCTTGGCGAACGTCCACTGGCCCTGGCTGTTCAATTCGTTGAACGCGGAGCGCGCATTTTGCGCCGGCTGGCCAAGTGAAGCGATCCATTCGCGCCCCATGGTCTCGGCCCACGCCTTGTCCGCACTTGGCGGAGGCGCGCCGATGCGGCCCGCGGCGGCTTCGGCCAGCTTGAGCTGTGTCTCACCGAAATCCTGCGCCGCACGCCGCAGCACGAGGCGATCCCAATGCTGTTCGAGCTTCATGTTCGTGGCGGCGTCGCGCAGCGCATCGAGGCCAAACTCCGCGCCGATCACGCAATGGAGCCTGCCGGCCCATTGGATCGGCCAGCGCGCGTTGCGCGCGAGATCGGCCACGTCGAGCGCGTTGGTGAACGGCGACAGGAGCGCCGCCTCCTGCGCGAGATCCTCGGGAGCGCCCAGTTCGGTCAGCGAGCGGCGGCGGACTTCGACACGCTCGCGCTCGATGGCGCTGAGATCGTCGAACAGGAACGCGCGTTGTGCGTCCACGGGCTGCTTGTAGATCTGCACCACTTCCAGAATCGATGGCGGCGTCTCGCTTTCAAAGCCGCCCTTGCGCGAGAGGTACATGGTCGCGCGGCGCAGCGCGCCGCCGACACGTTGATGTAATGCAGTCTGCGCGGCTGCGGGGACCTTGTTGTCGAGCGCGTTGATGCGCGTGACCAGCGCTTCGAGTTCGAAAATGCGGCGCGCGGCTTCGAAGGCGCAGGCGACGGTGACGGCGTTGGTGCGCGAGACCTCGCGGATGCGGTCCACGAACGTGGGGCCGCAGCGATTGACGATGTCGTCGGCCAGGCGCGTGGCGATGATGTCGCGCCGCAGGCGGTGGCTTTGCATCGAGGCCTCGAACTTGCCGAGTTCGTCCGGGAAATAGCGCTTCAGCGTCTCGGCGAAGGCCGGATCGTCGGCGGCGTGCGAGGCGGCCAAGGCGTCCGACAAATCGATCTTGGCGTAGGCCACGAGTTTGGAAAGCTCGGGCCGCGTCAGGCCCAGATGCGCGGCGCGCAGCGCGGCGAACTCCGTCGTCAGCGGCAGCGTCTCCACGCGGCGCGCGAGCTTGCCCGCCGCTTCGAGGCGCTGGATGAAGCGCTCGTGGCTGTCGAGATCGGCGGACGCCGTGGCCTGACTGAGGCTGAGCGTGAGCGTCTGATCGTAATTGTGCTTCAGCACGTGCCGCGCGACGCCGTCCGTCATCGAAGCGAGAAGCGCATCGCGCTTGTCTGCCTTCAACGCACCGGCGCGAATGGCGTCGGCGAGCAGAATCTTGATGTTGACTTCGTGGTCCGACGTATCGACGCCGGCGGAATTGTCGACGGCGTCCGTATTGTTGGCGCCGCCCGTCCGCGCGAAAGCGATGCGCCCGCGCTGCGTGACGCCGAGGTTGGCGCCCTCGCCCACGACTTTGGCGCGCACATCCTCCGCATCGACGCGCAGCGCGTCATTGGTCTTGTCGCCGACATCGGCGTGGGTTTCGCTGCGCGCCTTGATGTAGGTGCCGATGCCGCCGAACCAGAGCAGTTCGCACTCGGATTTGAGGAGCGCGGACATCAGTTCCGCGGGCGTGACCTGCGGCTTGTCGAGCCCCGTCAGCTTGGCCATTTCCTTGGAGACTTCGATCGACTTCGAACTGCGCGAGAAGACGCCGCCGCCTTTGGAGATGAGCTTCTTGTCGTAATCCTGCCAGCTCGAGCGCGGCAGATCGAACAGGCGTTTGCGCTCGGCCCAGCTCGCTTCGACATCCTTCGGACTAGGATCGATGAAGATGTCGCGGTGATCGAACGCACCCAACAGCCGAATCTTGCGCGACAGCAGCATGCCGTTGCCGAACACATCGCCCGACATGTCGCCAACGCCGATGACGGTGAATTCCTCTTCCTGGATATTCTTGCCCAGCTCGCGGAAGTGGCGTTTCACGGCTTCCCAGGCGCCGCGGGCTGTGATGCCCATTGCTTTGTGGTCGTAGCCGACCGAACCGCCCGACGCGAAGGCGTCGCCCAGCCAGTGGCCGTATTCGGCGCTGATGCCGTTGGCGATGTCGGAGAACGTCGCCGTGCCTTTGTCGGCGGCGACGACAAGATATGGATCGTCATCGTCCCAACGGACGACGGCGTTCGGCGGCTTCGTCTCGCCGCCAACGATGTTGTCGGTGATATCGAGGAGCCCGCGCAGGAACGTCTTGTATGCTTCGACGCCGCCTTCCTGGTAACCCGGCGCGCCGCGCGGCGGCAGGCGCTTCGGATAGAAGCCGCCTTTGGCGCCCACCGGCACGATGATCGCGTTCTTCACCTGCTGGGCTTTGACGAGATCGAGCACTTCGGTGCGGAAGTCGTCGCGCCGATCGGACCACCGC
>JAEWNX010000111.1 GCA_023461135.1 Pseudomonadota bacterium | reverse complement strand
GCATAGCTCTCGCGCCGGCCGTTGCCTGTCGGCGCAACGCCCGAGAGGCGCGCGTTCATCCGGTCCTGCAGATAGCCTTTGAGGATGCCGTCTTCGATCAAAACAGTGCGTCCCGTCGGCGTGCCTTCGTCGTCGATCGTTAGAGAGCCGCGCCGATTTTCGAGCGTCCCGTCATCCACAACTGTTACACCGGGTGCGGCAACTCGCTCGCCGATCATGCCCGCAAAAGCGCTTGTGCCTTTCCGATTGAAGTCGCCTTCGAGGCCGTGGCCGACTGCTTCATGCAGCAGCACGCCAGGCCAACCAGGCCCGAGGACCACATCCATCTCGCCGGTGGGCGCCGGGATCGCGTCGAGATTCACGAGCGCGATTCGCAGAGCTTCGTCCGCGAGCTTCTTCCAGCGCTCCGGCGCGATGAAGACTTGATACGGCTCGCGCCCGCCCGCGCCGGCCGATCCGGACTCGCGCCGGCCGTCGCGTTCGACTGTGATGGACACATTGATCCGCACCAGCGGGCGGTGATCGGTCAGCTTCGCGCCGTCCGGCCGTAGAATCGTGAGCCCGCGCCGGGCGCCCGTCAGCGTCGCCGCGACCTGCACAACGCGGGGGTCCCTGGCGCGGCAGTAGGCGTCGATCTCCGCCAGAAGACCGGTCTTGTCGGTGAAGGATGGCGCCTCGATGGGGTCGAAGTCGGCGTAGAGCCGCCGGTTCACCTTCGCCGGGCTCACATCCAAAGCGCCATCGTGTCCAAGCTTCACCGCGGCGGCGGCTTCGGCGGCGCGCGCGACTGCGTCCGTCTCCAACACACTGGCGTGCCCGTAGCCGGCGCGCTCGCCGGCGACGATGCGAAGGCCGAAGCCTTGCGTCGCATCGAAGCTCGCGGACTTCAGCCGCCCGTCGTCCCAGTAGAAGCTCTCGGAGCGGCTATCCTCGACGAAGAGTTCGCCGTCGTCCGCCCCCTTGGCGGCGTCGGCCAGGATTTGGCCGGCGGCGTCCCAATCCATTTCGGCAGCGGTATCGGCAGGGGCGCGCAGGCCGTCAGCCATGATGTCTCCTTCGGGCGTATCGGGTCCTGAGGAATATAGGCGCCGAGTCGGCGCGAAAGACCGTGACGCCTGTGGATAAATCGCCGTCCTGGCCGATTTACGGCTGCGGCGGTTCCTCAAGGTGCTGGGCGAGACGTTCCTGACGCGCCCGCGCCAGGCGTTGCATCTCGGCATCCGCCAGGCCCCAGTCCGGCTGAATCTGCAGCGCAGTCGTGTAATCCTCGAGCGCGCCGCGCATATCTCCCAGCGCTTCACGCGCCGCCGCGCGGCTGTAATAGGCCTTATGCGGCTCGTTCACGCCGAGCGAGAGGGCGTCGGTCAACACCGCGATAGCGGGGCCGTAATTCTCCAGCATTACCCAAGCCACGCCCTTGTTGAGGCGGGCCTCGGCATTGCGCTCATCCAGCGCGAGCACGGCTTCGAAGTCGGCCAAGGCGAGTTCAGGCTCGCGACGCGCCATGTGGATGTTGCCGCGGTTCATATAGGTCACGACCAAGTTGCCGCGATTCTCGCGTTCCTCGCGCAGCGCACGCGTGCAGCGCGTGATGGCGGCGTCGGTGGTATTGCCCGAAATGGCGAACTCGTTGCAGGCCCGTGCGTGGGAGTTCGCATCCATACGCAGCACGGTGATCGGGTTGGTCGGCCGTTGCGCGTCCGCGACGCCGCCGACAAGCGCGACCGCACCAAAAGCTGCGCTTAGAACGCGCCTTGGAAGGCGGCGTCCGCCCATGCTAGCACCCCACCCGAATGCCTGATTACCGAACGGCAAGGCGCGGTCGAATGCCGCGCCGTGGGACTATAGGCGGGGCGGCCAGAGCGCGCCATACCGACCGCTGACTCTCAAGGAGGAGTGCGTGAAGCGAGGGGCATTGACCGCGGCGTGCGCTGGCATAAGCGCGCTGCTGACAACGGGCGCGCAGGCGGCGGTCGGCGCGCCGACGCCCGGCGGACTGGACCTGCAGGAGCCAGCCACCAGCATCATGCGCGAGATTCGCGATTTCCACAGCTTCATCGTGGTGATCATCGCGGTCATCTCGATCTTGGTGGCTGCGCTGCTGCTGTGGGTGATTATGCGCTACAATCGCCGCGCCAACCCGACGCCGCGCAAATTCACGCACAACATCCTGGTGGAAGTGATCTGGACCATCGTGCCGGTCCTGATCCTTGTCGCGATCGCGTGGAAATCGTTCCCGCTGATTTATGAGCAGGAACGGATTCCTGCGGACGCCGAGCTCACGCTGAAGGTCACGGGCAATTCGTGGCGCTGGGATTTCGAATATCCCGATCAGGGCGTGCGGCTGACGGCGAATTTGCTGGATGAAGAAACGGCGCGTGCGGAAGGGCGTCCTTACCTGCTCGCAACCGACGCCCCGCTCTACGTGCCCATCAACACGACGGTGCGCGTCCTGGTCACCTCGAACGACGTGATCCACGCGTTCGCCGTGCCTGCATTCGGCGTCAAGGAAGACGCGGTCCAGGGCCGCGTGAACGAGACGTGGTTCAACGTCGATCGTGAAGGCGTATTCTACGGGCAGTGCTCTGAATTGTGCGGCATCAACCACGCCTACATGCCGATCGAGATCCGCGCGGTGAGCCGCGCCGAGTTCGATCAATGGGTGGCTGCGCAAGGCGGCAC
>JAEWNX010000110.1 GCA_023461135.1 Pseudomonadota bacterium | reverse complement strand
GGCACGGTCTGTCCGCTGAAGTCCGCGGTAGCGATGGCGAGATCGGCGGGCGGAAGGATTTGCGCCATGCCGCCCGTCATGCATTCGCAATAGCCGTCCGAATGGCGCGTCTGGCACGCCGCGCGATAGGCGCGGCGCGCATCCCTCACCTCGGCGTCGCTCGCCGTGCTGCGCGCATCCTCATACGTCGGCGCCGAAGATTGACCGTTGGCCTGTGCGGCAGGCTGGCCGGCGGCGCATGCCGCGACAAAGACGAGTGCGACGATCCAAAGTCTCATGAGCGCACCTCCCTCTCTCAGGGCATCCTACGCCACGCTCGGGCGGCCGGGGATAGATTTCTTGCGCCCGCCGCTTTCACGCGCCAGGAAACGCCGATGCGCATCGTCGGAGGCAAGTTCAAAGGCCGCGCCATGGCCGCGCCACCGGGACGCGACACGCGCCCGACCGGCGATCGCGCGCGCGAAGCGGTGTTCAATATTCTTGAGCACGCAGCGTGGTCGAACGGCGTCGCCGAGCGGCGCGTGCTCGACCTGTTTGCCGGCTCCGGCGCGCTCGGGCTTGAAGCCATGTCGCGCGGCGCCGCCTTCGCGCTGTTCGTGGAAACTGACGCTGGCGCGCGCGGCGCGATCCGCGACAACATCGAAGCGCTGGGCCTGTTCGGCGCGACGCGCATTCATCGGCGCGATGCAACCGATCTGGGCGTGAAGCCCGCCGGGCTGGGTGAGCCGTTCGATCTCGTGTTCCTCGATCCGCCGTACGGCAAAGGTCTTGGCGAGCGCGCTTTGGCGAAACTGCGTGAGGGCGGATGGATCACAGGCGATACGCTGATCGTATTCGAGTGCGGCGCAGAGGAAACACCGGCGACGCGGGGGTTTGAAACGCTCGATGCGCGCGACTACGGCGCGGCGAAGGTTCTGTTCCTCAAGCCCGCCTGATCTCTACGGCGTCGGGGCCGGCGCGGGCGCTCTCTGAATCTCTGTCTCGGGCGCGACCATGCGCCGGCGCAGCGTTGGCGAAAGCTCCACGCGATCGCGCAGCTCGACGCGGAATTGCGTCTGACAGCGGTTGAGCAATTCCTGATCGGGCGCTGCGACGTCATGGGCTTCTTGCGCTTGGCGCAGGCGCTCGCAGGCTTCCCGCGTGCGCCCGGAGCGATCGAGCGCGCGGACCAGTTGTTGCGCATCGGCTTCCAACGCGAGTTGCGCGCCAGCAGCGGGCTGGTCGCCGGCGCTTTGTTCGCGCAGGCGATAGGCTTCCGCGAAGCGCGCGCTGGCCGAGGTGTAGTCGTTGCGGCTCTCGGCGATTTGGCCGAGCTGCGAAACCACCGGCGCGCGGATGGCCGGCGCGGTGAGGCTCGGCAACGCCTCTTGCAGGCGCTGCTCGGCTTCGGCGGCGTTGCCTTGGTTCTGCGCTTCGACGGCCTCCGAAACCGTCGCCGCCGCTTCGGCTTCGGCGGTGCGGCTGGTGCGGTTGTAAGAGCGCGAGAGCATGCGCCAGACGCGCGGATCGCGCGGGGCCAGATTGGTGGTGACCTCGAGCGCGCGCTGGCCGAGCGGATTGGCGTTGGCTTCGCCGACCGAACCGCAGAGCAGATAGATCTCGTCCACCATCGGATCGTCGGGATGCGTCTGGGCGTACTGCCAGAGCGTCTGCATCGCAGCATCGCGCGAGCTGTCCTGCGACATCTGCACGGCCGCGAGCCGGATTTGCGCGTCGGGGTGGCGGGACACAGCCTGGAAGGCGTGCAGGTACGCTTCGCGCGCGGTGGCGTCGAACTCCGCTTCGGAGACGCCGGCGAGCTGTGCTTCGGCGCCGCTGTCGGCCGAGGCCATCGGCGCCGACGGCGCGCCTTCACTGCGCGAGCTCGCGGTCTGCTCGCCGAGCGCGCCGCTCTCCAGGATTTGCGCAAGTTGGATGGCTTGCTCGGGCGTGAGGCGGCCTTCCGCCAAGAGGCGCAATAGCTCTGCGCGGAGATCTTCCTGCGTCACCTCCGGCTGGGGCGGATTGAAGATGTAGCGTCCGCCCGCAGCGATGCCGACGACGAGCGCGATCACGGTGAGCACGGAGACGAGGCGCACGCGCGCCATCAGCTTGCGGCGCTTTTGCGCCACCGCGCCGCCGTCGACGTCGCGGCCTTCGAGCTTGGCCTTCAACGCTTCTTCGAGAATCTGCATTTGCGGCGCGTTGGCGCCGCCGTTCCAGCGGGTGAAGTCCTCGGCCTGGAACGCGCCGAAGCCCAGCGGAAGATCGACGCGGTCGAGCATCACCGGCACGAGACGCCCGTCATCGCGCGCACGGCCGGCTTCATCGCGGACGAACGTCGAGGTTGCGGACGATTGCGTCCAGACCACGATGACGGCCTTGGCCGTCTTCAGCTCGCGCTCAATGATGGCGGTGTAGTCCTGCCCCGCCGCGAGCGAACGGTCCCACCACACTTTGAAGCCGCGCTGCTGCAACGCGTCGGCGAGCGGTCGCACGCGATTGCGGTCCTCGCTGGCGTAGGAAATGAAGACGTCCGCCATATCACCCTGCCCGGCGCGCTTCCGGCGCCGACCTGTCGTCCCTCGCTCTTCCATAGGCGCTTCCAAGTCCGGCGGGAAGATGACGCGGGTAACGAGCTTGGGAGGGATAGTTTTTTCGTGGCAACACAAAAGCTTCGGGGGACAGGAGG
>JAEWNX010000109.1 GCA_023461135.1 Pseudomonadota bacterium | reverse complement strand
GTGGTCGAAGAGGTCGAGAAGGAGTTCAAACGCGACGCCTACAAATGCGGCCGCGATCTCGCCGCCGTTGAACAATTTATCGCCCGCGCCCGCCGCGCCGGCAGCGTCGGCATCGACACAGAGGCAGATTCCTTCGACGGCGCGCGCGCTAATCTGGTCGGCGTGTCGCTCGCACTCGGCGCCAATGACGCGATCTACATTCCGGTGGCGCATCGCGGCGCCGATCCGCGCGCAGGCGAGCTGTTCGCCAGCGAAATTCCCACGCCGCTTGTGGGGGAGGCGCCGGTCGAGCCCGCCTCCAGCCCCGCCGCACAAGGGGGCGGGGAGCAATTGCCGCTCGCGACCGCGCTCTCGCTCCTGAAGCCGCTGCTGGAAGATCCCGCCGTCCTCAAGGTCGGGCTCAATGTGAAATGGGACATCGCACTGTTCGCCAAGTACGGCGTGGCGCTCGCGCCGTTCGACGATCCGATGCTGATCTCGTACGCGCTCTATGGCGGGCTCGATCCGCACGACAAGACGTTCCTGGTCGAGAAACATCTCGGCCACGGCCTGATGCCGCTCAGCGATCTCGTCGGGCGCGGCAAGAGCCAGATCAGCTTCGATCTCGTGCCGATCGAGCGCGCCTCCGCATATTCGTGCGAACAGGCGGATGCGGCGCTACGGCTCCACAAGAAACTCAAGCCAGAACTCGCGCGCGAACGGCTGATCACCGTGTACGAAACGCTCGAGCGTCCGCTGCCGCCCGTGCTCGCCGCCATGGAGCGCGAAGGCGTCAAGATCGATCCGCAGATGCTGTCGCGCCTCTCCGGCGATTTCGCGCAACGCATGCTGCAATATGAGCAGGAGGCCTATGGGCTCGCGGGCCGCGAATTCAACATGGGCTCGCCCAAGCAATTGGGCGAAATCCTGTTCGACGAGATGAAGCTGGCCGGCGGCGTGAAAACCAAGACAGGCGCCTGGTCTACCGACGCGTCCATTCTCGAAGACCTCGCCGAAGAACACGACCTGCCGCGCAAGCTGCTGGACTGGCGCCAGCTCTCCAAGCTGCGCTCCACCTATACCGAAGCGCTGCAAGCGGCGGTGAACCCCCAGACGCGGCGCGTGCACACCACCTACGCTCTTGCCGCCAGCACGACCGGGCGGCTCGCGTCCAACGATCCCAATTTGCAGAACATTCCTATCCGCACCGAAGAGGGCCGGCGCATCCGCGAGGCGTTCATCGCCGAAGAGGGCAATGTGCTCGTCTCGGCCGACTATTCGCAGATCGAACTGCGCCTGCTCGCGCATGTCGCCAACATTCCGCAACTGAAGCAGGCGTTCGCCGAGGGCATCGACATCCACGCACGCACCGCGTCGGAAATGTTCGGCGTGCCCGTAGAAGGCATGCCGAAAGAGATTCGCTACAACGCCAAGGCGATCAATTTCGGCATCATCTATGGCATCAGCGCGTTCGGCCTCGCGCGCAATCTCGGCATTGAGCGCGAGGAAGCGGCCGCCTACATCAAGAAATACTTCGAACGCTTCCCGGGCATTCGCGACTACATGGAAGAGACCAAGACCTTCGCGCGCGCCAACGGCTACGTGAAGACGATCTTCGGCCGGCGCATCTGGATCGCCGGCATCAAGTCGAAAAACATGCAAGAGCGCGCGTTCGGCGAGCGCCAGGCCATCAACGCGCCGCTGCAAGGCGCCGCCGCCGACATCATCCGCCGCGCCATGGTGCGGGTGGCCGAAGCGATCGCGGACGCCGGCCTCAAGTCACGCATGCTGCTACAGGTGCACGACGAACTGGTGTTCGAAGCGCCGAAGGCGGAAGCCGATGCGCTCTGCGCGCTCGCGCGCACCGTGATGCAGGCGGCGCCGGAGCCCGCGGTGCAACTCAGCGTGCCGCTGACCGTGGAGGCGAAAGCCGGCGCAACTTGGGGCGCAGCGCACTAATGGTGAAGAAGATCGACATCCAAGGCGGCTGCCATTGCGGCGCTATTCGCTACGTGCTTTCGGCGAAACCATACAGCAGCATGATCTGCCATTGCCGCACGTGCCGCGGCGTGTCAGGCGCGCCCGTGCTGGCCTGGCTCAGCGTTGCGCGCGATGGGTTTGCGTTCAACGTGGGCCATCCGAAAGAGTATGTCTCCTCCGATGGCGTGCTGCGTCAGTTCTGCGGGCGCTGCGGCACGCAGCTCACCTACGCGCACACCGACAATGAGGACGAGATCGACGTCACCACCGCGAGCCTCGACGATCCCAACGCGTTTCCGCCCGGCCATCATTCCTGGCTGAAGCACGATCTCGATTGGCTTAGGTTCGGCGACGGCCTGCCGACTTACAAGAAATCCCGCAACGATTAGATCCGCGCGCGAGGGGCCCCCGGGGCCAGGGCATTCAAATTCCAGCGAGGCGATCCGACGCGGAAAGGGAACCTGTTTCCCTCTGCCTTATTGACGGCTAAGACTGGCCTCACCAGTTCATTACAGCAAAGACAGGTCTGGGGTCTCCACCTGATGTCCACTATCGCCCTTGTCGACGACGACGAGAACATCCTCGCCTCCCTCAAAGTGTTCTTCGAAGGCGAGGGGCACACCGTGCGGACCTACACCGACGGCGCGACCGCGCTGACAGCGCTGGCCGAAGCGCCGCCGGACCTCGCCATCCTCGACATCAAGATGCCGCGTATGGACGGCGTCGAAGTGCTGCGCCGCCTCAGGCAAAGCTCGAACCTGCCGGTGATCTTTCTCACCTCGAAGGACGACGAGATGGACGAGGTGGTCGGCTTCAATGTCGGCGCGGACGACTACATCAAAAAGCCATTCTCCCAACGCCTGCTCAGCGAGCGTGTGAAGGCGTTGCTGCGCCGTACGCGCGCGGGCGCGGCGGGCGCCGAGACGGGAGACAAGAAACCCATCGTGCGCGGCGAGCTCACGCTCGACCCCAATCGGCACGCCTGCACCTGGAAGGGCGAACCGGTGCGGCTGACGGTCACGGAATTCCTCATTCTCCAAGCGCTCGCCCAACGTCCCGGCTATGTGAAGAGCCGCGACCAATTGATGGACGCGGCTTATGACGATCAGGTCTATGTCGACGACAGAACCATCGACAGCCACATCAAGCGGCTCCGCAAAAAATTCCGCGACATCGACGGGGAGTTCGACGCGATCGAAACCCTCTACGGCGTCGGCTACCGGTACAACGAAGCCTGAGCCGTGG
>JAEWNX010000108.1 GCA_023461135.1 Pseudomonadota bacterium | reverse complement strand
GTCCGATGGAGCTGTCGACCTATTTCCGCATGAACGCGGAGGGCACCGGTCAGTTCGAGCGCACGCTGATCATCGCCGACGAGAGCGCCTACGTCTCGTACCTCGAAGGCTGCACTGCGCCGATGCGCGATGAAAACCAATTGCATGCAGCCGTGGTCGAACTCGTCGCGCTCGACGACGCCGAGATCAAATACTCCACCGTGCAGAACTGGTGGCCGGGCGACGCCGAAGGCAAAGGCGGCATCTACAACTTCGTCACCAAGCGTGGCGATTGCCGCGGAAAGCGGAGCAAGATTTCCTGGACGCAGGTCGAGACGGGCTCGGCCATCACCTGGAAATATCCGAGTTGCATCCTGCGCGGCGACGACAGCGTCGGCGAATTCTACTCGATCGCCGTCACCAACGGACGCCAGCAAGCCGATACCGGCACGAAGATGACACACCTCGGGCGTAACACCCGTTCGCGCATCATCTCCAAAGGCATCTCGGCCGGCCGTTCCTCGAACGCCTATCGCGGCCTCGTCTCCGCTCACGCCAAGGCCAAGGGCGCGCGCAACTACACCCAGTGCGACTCGCTGCTGATCGGCAATCAATGCGCGGCGCACACGATCCCGTACGTCGAAACCCGCACGCCGGACGCACAGTTCGAGCATGAAGCGACGACGACGAAACTCTCCGATGATCAGCTCTTCTACCTTCGCGCCCGCGGCGTGCCGGAGGAGGAAGCGGTGGCGCTGCTGGTGAACGGGTTCGTGCGTGAAGTGCTGCAGAAGCTGCCGATGGAATTCGCGGTGGAAGCGCAGAAACTTCTGGAAGTCAGTTTAGAGGGGAGCGTCGGATGATGAGACGCGCACACTGGGTGCTTGTCGCGGCGGCGCTCGCGCTCGCCGCATGCGGTCAACAATCGCAGAAGGGCGACGAGAGCGGGCCGGCGTCGCAGATCGAGGACAGCACGGTCGACGATGCGGAGGAGTTGCCGCCGTTGCCGCAGGTAGATGCCGCGCTTCTCGAAGCGCCGTCGAGCGAGTTCGTCGCCGTTGAGCCGACAGAACTCGGCGTCATTGGCGCGCCCTCCGTCGAGGAGGCGATCGCCCCGCTGATCGGCTCGCCAGAGACGTTTCAAGAAGGCGCCTCGGTCAGCCTCACCGTCCGCGAATCCGGCGAGACGGCGACCGCGGACGTGGTTCGCTCCAACATTCCGGACGATTCCGTCTCGGCTGGCCACGTGCGCATCGAGTTTCGCCGTGAGCCGGAGGGTTGGTTTCCCACGAACGCCTATCGCCGGTCATTGTGTCGGCGCGGCGAACTGGCGGGCCACTGGACAGCAGGACTGTGCCCATGAGCGAGTACTGGTTCGCCCGCCGTTTCCCAGTCGGCAATCCGCGCAACGCGATGGCGCCTGTGCACTGGAAGGGCTACGCGATCGTCGCTGTGTATGTGACCCTGCTTGTGCTTGGCGGGCTGGCGTTTGCGTGGTTGGGCGCGGGCGGGCAACTCATTCTTGGCGCTGTGATCTTCGCTGGCGCCGCCGTGATCGGCGCGAGCCTCTTCATCGGGTTATCGGGCGCGAAGGGCGATAAGACGCGCACTGTCGCCGAATATCGAAGGGACGCACAGCGTGTTTGACGTCAAGAACCTCCACGTCACCGTGGGTGGCGCCGAGATCATCAAGGGCCTGACGCTGAGTGTGCCGGCCGGCGAAACACACGCGCTGATGGGCCCTAACGGCTCGGGCAAATCGACGCTCGCATATGCGCTGAGTGGGCGGAACGGTTACGAGGTCACAGAAGGCTCAGCCACGCTCGATGGCCAAGACTTGCTGAGGCTTGCGCCAGAACAGCGCGCCGCGAAGGGCCTCTTTCTGTCGTTCCAATACCCCGTTGAGATCCCCGGCCTCTCCGTCATCGCTTTCCTGAAAGCGGCGGTGAATGCGCAACGCAAGTCGCGGAGTCTGCCGCCGATGCCGGCGCCGGAGCTGCTGAAGCTGATGCGCGAAAAGGCGGACGCGTTGAAGATCGACCAGGAGATGCTGAAGCGGCCGATCAATGTGGGTTTTTCGGGCGGGGAGAAGAAGCGCTTCGAAGCGCTGCAGATGGCCGTGCTTGAGCCGCGCTTTGCTATTCTCGATGAAACGGATTCCGGTCTTGATATCGACGCGCTGCGCATCGTCGCGGAAAACGTGAACGCGCTCCGCGCGCCGAACTGCGGGATGTTGGTGATCACGCACTATCAGCGGCTGCTCGACTATATTAAACCGGACAAAGTCCACGTGCTCGCACGTGGACGGATTGCGGCTAGCGGCGGCCCCGAACTTGCGCTCGAACTCGAACGCGAGGGCTACGACAAATATTTGAGGGCGGCGTGAACACAGCCGAACTCCCCAATCGCCGTGTCGAGGCGTGGAAGTACTCTGATCTGCGGGCCGCGGTGGACGATGCGCCGCACAAACTGCGTGACGGACGCGACATCATCGAACGGTTAGCCCCGGAAACGGCCAAGCTGACACTGAAGGCAGGCGAAAAGCGCGTGATCCTTCAGCACCTCACCGGAGGTGCGCTGGAGACACATGCCGCCGAGTTTAGGCTGGGGCCCACGGCCTCGCTCAAACGGATCGTGGTTCAGAGCGGCGAGGGGGTGACGCTGTCCACGGCGCGTGTGCATGTGGCCGCCGGCGCCAAGTTCCAGCAAATCATCTTGAGCGAAGGCGCGCGCCTCGCGCGGATCGAGACGCATGTGTCCGTGGAGGGCGAAGGCGCGGAGGTCGAGCTCAACGGCGTCTATATGGCGCGCGCGGGCCGACATGCGGACCTCACTTCCGTGATCGAACACAACGTTGGCGGCGGGACAACGCGCCAGCTCATCAAGGGTGTCGCCGCCAAGCGTGGGCGCGGCGTGTTTCAGGGCAAGATCGTTGTCGCGCCGCATGCGCAGAAGACGGACGCGCGCCAGTATCACCACGGTATGCTGCTGGAGGATGGCGCGGAGATTTACGCCAAGCCTGAGCTGATGATCCACGCCGACGACGTGCAGTGCGCGCATGGCAACACGGCCGGCGGTTTGGACGAGCGCGCGCTCTTCTACATGCGCTCGCGCGGCGTGCCGGAGGCGGAAGCGCGCGCTTTGTTGATTGAGGCGTTTCTCATTGAGGCGATTCCGGAAGGACTCGACGCGGCGATCCGCGACGAACTCACTGGGCGTATCGGCGCGTGGCTGAGGGAGGCGCGGATATGAACGCGCCTCTGATCAAGCGCCCGTTCGACGTTGAAGCGGTGCGCGCGAAGTTTCCGATTCTGTCGCGGCGAGTGCATGGGCAACCGCTGGTCTATCTCGACAACGCCGCTAGCGCACAGAAGCCGGAGGCCGTGATTGAGGCGATGGCGGCGGCCATGCGCGGTTCATACGCCAACGTGCACCGTGGGCTGCATGCGCTGGCGAATGAGACGACGGAGGCGTTTGAAGCTTCACGCGCTACGGTCGCGCGCTTCATCAATGCGGCGTCGCCTGAGCAGATCGTTTTCACCAAAAGCGGCACACAAGCGATCAACATCGTCGCCGCTGGCTTGGACATCAAACCAGGCGACGAGATCGTGCTCTCTGTGATGGAGCACCATTCCAACATCGTGCCGTGGCACTTCCTGCGCGAGCGCAAGGGCGCGGTACTGAAGTGGCTCGATATCGACGACAACGGCGGCATCGATCCGGCCGCGCTCGATGCGCTGATCGGCCCGCGAACCAGAATCGTGGCGCTGACGCATATGTCGAACGTGATGGGTGTCGGCGCGCCGGCTGAAGCGATTGCGGTCGCGCACGCGAAGGGCGTGCCGGTGCTGCTCGACGGCTGCCAACGGGTGGTGCACGGGCACGTCGATGTGCAGGCGCTTGGCGTCGATTATTACGCCTTCACCGGCCACAAGCTTTACGGTCCCACGGGCATCGGCGTGCTCTATGGCAAACCGGAACGGCTCGGGGCGCTGGCGCCGTTCGAAGGCGGCGGCGAGATGATCGACATCGTCGAGCAGGGGCGCGTCACCTACAACGAGCCGCCGCATCGCTTTGAAGCGGGCACGCCGCCCATCCTCGAAGCGATCGCGCTTAAGGCGGCGATCGATTGGTTCACGAGCCAAGATCGCAACGCCATCGAAGCGCACGAAGCGGCGCTGCGTGACCGCGCCATGGACGCGCTGCGCGGGCTCAACTGGGTGAAGCTGCACGGCCAGGCGCCGGACAAGGGCGCCATCGTTGCGTTCTCCGTCGAGGGTGCGCACCCGCACGACGTGGCGCAAATCCTGGATCACCAGGGCGTCGCGGTGCGCGCCGGTCACCATTGTGCGCAGCCGCTGATGCAGCGCCTGGGCGTTACCGCAACAGCGCGCGCCAGTTTTGCGTGCTATAATCGGCCTGAAGAGGTCGATGTCTTCATCGAGGCCTTGCACAAGGCCCGCAAGCTTCTGAGCTAGGGATCAATGGACGGCGCCGTTTCTCCTCCGCAATCCGCTTTGCCGAAGGCCGAGCTTGACCGCATCACCGATGACCTGGTGACGCAGTTCAAGACCGTGTTCGATCCGGAAATCCCGGTTGATATCTACGAACTCGGCCTCATCTACAAAGTCGACATCAACGACGACCGCCACGTCGACATCGAGATGACACTGACGGCGCCTGGATGTCCGGTAGCTGGCGAAATGCCGGGCTGGGTGGAAGCGGCGGCGCGGCGCGTGGAGGGTGTGAACTCGGTAAACGTGAACCTGGTGTTCGATCCACCCTGGACGCCGGCGCGGATGAGCGACGAAGCCAAGCTTGAACTGAATATGTTGTGAGATGAGTAGGCGACCGAGACCGAAGATCGTTTCCTTGACCGACGCGGCCGCCGCGCGCGTGCAAGAAATCATGGCCAAGGGCGCCAAGCCCTACCTGCGCGTCGGCGTGAACAATGGCGGCTGCGCCGGCATGGAATACACGATGGATTACGCCGAGGCGCCCGACGCGTTCGATGAACTCGTCGAGGACAAGGGCGTGCAGATCCTGGTGAAGGCGGAAGCGGTGCTCTTCTTGCTGGGCTCAGAGATCGATTACGAGACGGGACGCTTGTCGTCGAAGTTCGTGTTCCGTAATCCGAACCAGACGGACGCCTGCGGGTGCGGCGAGAGCGTCACGATCGAGCCGGCCAAGCTCGAAAGCTGACTCATGGCCAGCAACAGCTTCCACGAATACGTGAAGGAGCTGTTCGCCGGGATGGGGCGCATCGAAATAAAACGCATGTTCGGCGGCGCCGGCGGCTATTCCGGCGGGCTCATGTTCCTGCTGCTCGCCGACGATGCGATCCACATCAAGGCAGATGATGCGCTGAAGGCGGAGCTTCGCGCAGAAGGCTCAGGCCCGTTCGTTTGGGAGCCGCAGAACGGTCCGCGCAAAGGCGAGAAGATCGATCTCGGCTATTGGCGATTGCCGGACGCCGCGCTTGACGATCCCGATCTCGCAGCGGCGTGGGGCCGCAAGGCGCTGGCCGTCGCCAAGGCGAAGGCAAAAGCAAAGCCCAAAGCCAAGGCCAAGGCCGCAGCGAAGAAGAAGACTTAGCCTAGAAGTCCGGCAGGCCATCCTTATCGATGTCACGCGCCTCTTCGGCCCAATTCTCGTTCGGGTCGCGCCGCGCAAAGCCGAGCCACGCCGCGAACGGCGTTTCACGCCAATCGGTCCAGCCGCTGATGCCGATCAGGATGATGCTGGAGGGAATGAGCCACGCGGCGAGGCCGACCAAAGCCTGAAAGCCGTGCGCCTGCTGAATATCGGCCCATGTGCCGCCATCCAGCCAGATGCGGATGATCTCCGCGAGGCCCATTAGCGCTTCCATCGGGCCAATCTAGCAAAACGCGGTTAAGCGCCTTTGAAGTTCGGCGGGCGTTTCTGAAAGAAGGCCTGCACGCCTTCGCGGAAGTCTTCGGTGCGTCCGGCGTGGCGCTGCGCTTGCCGTTCGGCCTGAATCTGTTCGCTCCAGGTGTTGTCGAGCGAGGCCCAGGCGAGGCGGCGGATCATTCCCAGTGTCTTCGTCGGTCCGCTCGCCAACTCCGCCGCGAGCGCCTTCGCGGTCGGCAACAGCTCGCCATCGGGCACGCAGCGATTGATGAGGCCCCACTCGAGCGCAGTCTTCGCCGGCAGACGCTCGCCGAGCAGCATCATCTCCATCGCGCGCACGCGGCCGATCATGCGGGGCAGGTGGTAGGTGGCGCTGCCGTCCGGCACGAGGCCGATGCGGCGGAAGGCTTGCAAGAAATACGCGCTCTCGCCGGCGACGATGAGGTCTCCCAGCAGCGCGAACGAGCAGCCAATGCCGGCCGCGGCGCCGTTCACGGCGGTGACGTACGGGATGGGCAGATCGCGCAGCTTGCTAACGAACGGATTGAACGTGAGTTCGAGCCGTCCGCCCAAATCGGGTTGGCCCTCGGAATCGACGGGCGGAGCGCCGCTGGCGAGATTGGCGCCGGAGGAG
>JAEWNX010000107.1 GCA_023461135.1 Pseudomonadota bacterium | reverse complement strand
GCCGGCGCCTGATCGGCATAGCCGCCGCCGCGATGGAGGCGGCGGCCGCACTCGTCAGATTGCACCGCCGCGCCATCGATCGGTGCAAGCTCGTAGTTCGGCGCGTAGCAGTCCTCGACCCACTCGGCGACATTGCCGTGCATGTCGTGCAAGCCGAACGCGTTGGCTTCGTGTGCAGCGACCGCTGTCGTGGCGCGCACGCGGTACGTCGCTTGTGTCGCGGTCACGCGCGGGCCGAATGCGTACGGCGTCGCGCCGCCGGCGCGGGCCGCGTACTCCCACTCCGCCTCAGTGGCGAGCCGATAGCGCAAGCCGCCGGCCCGGGCGTTCAGCCAATCGAGATAAGCTTGCGCGTCCTCCCACGACACATTGGTGACCGGACGATTGCCACGGCCCTGCCCGCCGTCGGGCGGCGAATAGCCGTTGCAACCGCCGCCGCCGAGGCAAGCGTCCCATTGCGCGAACGTGACTTCGGTCTTGCTGAGCGCGAACGGCGCCACGGACACTTCGCGCTGCGGCCCTTCATCGGGACGGCGCCCCGTCTCATCCGCGGGCGAGCCCATCACGAACAGACCGCCGCTCAGCACGATCATCTCCGGACAGCCTTCGCAGTCGGTGATGACGTCGCCCGCCTGATGCACAGGCGCAACCGCGGAAGCGGCTTGCCGGTAAACGTCCTGCTCCGTCTGCGGCGTCACCGCGGCGCTGGCTTGGCTTTGGTTGGCGGAAAGATCCTGGAACGCGCGATACGCCGTGGGCGCCATGTAGATGGCGCCGCCGAGCGCGGCGACGGCGAGCGTCATCGTGCCGGTGCGGCGCGCGCCGCGCGCGAAGCGCTGACGCTTGGAAAGGATCTCGAACGTCTGGACACGCTGCTCCATGTTGTCGAGCGGCTTATGTCCTTTCGATTGGAAGGCCGCTTGCGGGCTCGAGCGCGCCATCGAGCGGAATTCGGCCGAGACGAGCGCGGTGCCGGACTCGGCGAGCTCCTGCAAGCGCGCGGCGACGTTCACGCCGTGGCCAAGCAAATCTTCCGTAGAGGTGACGACGACATCGCCGACATGCGCGCCCACACGGATCGGCGGCTCGCCGCGGCCGCGCTTGTCGAGAATCTCTTGGATGGCGCCGAGCGCCGAACCGGCCGAGGCGAACTCCAGCATGAAGCCGTCGCCCGCAGTGTTGAAGAGACGCCCGCCGTGTTTGCGCGCGCAAGTGTCGATACGCGCGCGCAGGCCTTCGACCTTGCGCGCCGCGTTGCGCTGATCGCGCTCCGACATGGTTGAGAAGCCGACGATGTCGATCGAGACGATCGAAGCCAGCCGAATCGTCCGTTCTTCGCCCTGTTGTTCAGCCACGACCTTAGGTCCCCACCCCGGGGCTCCCTCCCCGGAGCACCTCAATGCTCCTCCTATGCGCCTGAATCAACGCTGAGCAGAAGCGCGCTCATGTTCTGGATGAAAGTTCCGGTCGAAATACCAGTGACGGGACGGTCGGTCGTGTATGGCGAGGTGTCGGTGGGATCGCCGACAAGCGTTTGGGAAAAGTCTCCTGACGCGGGAGTTGCAGACCCGTCGCCGAGGTAGGGGTTGCTGGTGGCGGTGAGCGGCGTCGGCCAATAGCCTTGGGCGTTGAGGCCGGACACAAGTTCGTCAATGCGCGCCGCGCTCGGCCGCTGAACCGCGCCGGAGCCGACGTTCGAGTTCATGTCAGACACTTCGATGTTCTGCGTCGTGAAGAACCGCGGCAGGCGGAACGTGCTGCTTGGCGCCAGAGGCGAATTCACGATCGCATCTCGATCGAGATTCACGAGCCGCTCGTAACGCGCGCGCAGCGCCTCGACATCGAGATTGCGCCATTGCGAATAGTGGGTGATGGGCTTTTCGGGATTGTAGTCCCAATAGTATTCGCCGTTGACGATGTTCGAGCCGCGCCGGTGCACGATACGCGCGCGGTTCGTGCCGAGTTCGGTAAACGTGGGGTAGTGCCGGTTCGGCATGCGCACTTGGTCGTCGCGCAGACGCACAGAATCGAGCCAAGCGAGCGCCTCCGGCACGCGCGCGATGAAGCGTCGTTCACCGGTCCATTCGTAGAAGTTCAAGATCTGCGTGATGTTGACGTACGTGGTGTGCGCCGTCAGCGATTCCGGCTCATAGGTGCGCGCCGCTATGGGACGAAGCGTTTCCACGTGATGCTGCAGGCCCCAGGCCGCTTGCGGCGTTCCCTGTTGCGTGGCGAGAAAAACATCCATGGCGCGCCGGATTGAAGCCAGCGCGCGCTGATCGCCGAGCGTCTGGTAGGCCATCAGCAGAAACTTGATGTTCTCGCCGGCGACATCGTCATTGAACGTGATGTGGCGGATGTACTCCGCCTCCCCTTCAGCGCGCGGAAAGCGCTGCGGCCAGCCGCCGTTTGCGTATTGGCTGTCGAGCACGAAGCGGATCGCGCGTTCGAGCGGCGCGCGGAGACGGAAGGCGCGGCGTTCGAGATAGAGGCGCAGCAGGAATTGCGACGCTTCCGACGTGCCGGCGTCATCGAACGTCGCGTTGCCGTAATAATGGTGGAATTCCTCGAGGCGCCAGCCGTTCTTGCCGATCGTGTCGTACCAGCGGCGCGTCGATGCTTCGCCGGCGAAGTCGTGCAGATAATTCCAGCCGCCAGCGGGATGCTGCGCGGCGATGAGGCCGTCGGCGACCTCCATCGCGGCTTGGTAGTAGAACTCGTCGCGCGTGGCGTGGAAGCAATCGAGATAGAGATGGCCAACGGTCGCCGTACCCGGCGGCTGGATCCAGATCATCGTCGGATAGGCTTCCATCTCGCCCCAGCGGCGCGAGAAGTCCGGCAGGTAGCTCCAGACGTAGCCGCCGCGATACGCCACGCGCTCTCGCATGAAGCGCGCGGCGCGTTTCATGGCGTCGAGGGCGGCGGGGCGATGCTCGTTGTTACCGGTGTCAGGAGCCGGCTCAAAAAAAGAAGCGCACCCGCCCGTGAACGCTGACGCTGACGCCGCACCCAACAGGGCGCGCCGGGACGTGATCGGCTGGTGCATGCCCGCGCCTCCCCTTTTCCTGCCTTTCCAAAGCTATAGCGGGCCAGACGTGGGACGCGAAGCGCTGAACTCGGGGTGGGGCTCCACGAAATACCGCTTGCATATAACTGACCAGTCAGTTATATATTGGTGCGTGCCCTCTGCCGGACCCCGCTGGCGGCGCCGAGCCGAAGCTCGCCCCGAGGAAATCCTCGAGGCGGCGCTGGCCGAGTTCACCGAGCGCGGTTTCGAAGCGGCGCGCATGGAGGACATCGGCAAACGCGCCGGGCTCTCGAAGGCGGGCGTCTATCTCTACTTCCCGAGCAAGATGGCGCTGTTGGAAGCGCTGATCGAAGCGCGCGTCTCGCCGCTCGCCGTGCAGGCGCAGACATTGGCTGAGGCAGGCCAGGACGATCCGTTGGCCGCGCTCAGATTGCTGGCGCGCGTCGCGGCGCATCGCATCGCCGATCCCAACGTGTTCGCCGTACCGCGGCTGGTGATCGGGCTTTCCGGACGGTTTCCCCAAATCGCCGAATACTACCGCGCGCATGTCGTCGAGAAGGCGCGCGGCGCGCTCGAAGCGCTTATCGCAGCGGCGATCGCCAAGAAACAAATCCGCACCGCCGACAAGGACGCCGTCGTGCGCGCCTTCATCGGGCCGCTGTTCTTCGAAGCGATGTGGACGCATGTGCTGAGAGGCGAAAGCGCTCTCGCGAACCCTGAAAAACTGGTCGAACAGAACTTCGACATCCTGCTGAACGGGCTGGAGCGACGCGCATGAAGCGCAGTCTGATCCTCGCGATGGCGCTGCTGCTCCCCGCCTGCGGCGAACGCGTGAGCGACGTCATGCAGGGTTATGGCGAGGCCGACTACATCTACCTGTCCAGTCAGGACGCCGGCATTCTCGGTGAAGTCCTGGTGCGCGAAGGCGATTCTGTCGAAGCCGGCGCGCAGGTTTTCCGTCTCGACACTGAACGCTTGGGCTACGGGGCGCAAAGCGCAGAAGCGCAACGGGCGGCCGCGGCGGCGGCGGTTCGCACGGCGCAGGCCGATGCAACGCTGGCGCAGCGCAATTATGCGCGCGGCGCCCAGCTTGCGCGCCAGGGCTTCTACCCGCGCGCGCGCCTGGACGCCGATCTCGCCGCGCGGGACGCGGCAAACGCACGGCTTGCGCAGGCGCGGCGCGAAGCAACGGCGATCGGTGCCGAAGCGGGATTGGCCGAACAGCGCGTGAGCGACCTTGCCGGCACGGCGCCCGCCGCCGGCACGATCGAGCAAGTTTTCCATCGCGCCGGCGAAGTGGTGGCGGCAGGTCAGCCCATTGTCGCGCTCCTGCCGCCGCAGAACATGAAGG
>JAEWNX010000106.1 GCA_023461135.1 Pseudomonadota bacterium | reverse complement strand
GCTTCCACCAGCGCTTCCACCATGCGCCGTGCGATCGTGGCGAGCGCGAAGCCGATGATGAAGATGAGCAGCGCGCCGACGATGTTCGGCAGATAGTTGAAGAAGTTCGCCACCATGCCGTTAAGGGGCGTGATGACCGGGTTCGCCCACGGGCCGAGCTGTGCGAGCGCGGCCATGAGGCCGAGCAGCCAAACGAGCCAGTAGCCGACTTCACCGATGCGTTCGCCGATATCGACGGCAGGTTTCGCGCCAGGGCCCGCAGCACTGTCGCGGCGCGACAGGAACGGAACGCGGTCGACGCCTTTAGCGATGGCCCATTTCACCGCCTTCGCCGCGAAGTGCGCGACGATGACGATAAGGATAGCCAGCAGAATGCGCGGCCCCCAGAACTCGAGCCAACCCATAAAGGCCTGTTGGTTTTCAGGCGTAATCATATGCATCCTCCCTCGCGAGGTGCGTTGAAGATGCCCCTACCAATGTCAGAACGCACGCCTTTGCTAGGCATTGCGCGCACGAGGCGTGCAAGTGCTTTGCTGCGCCCGCGAAATCTTCGCGTGCTTGGCGCGCTCGTTGCGCCTAGTTCAACGCTTCAGGGAAACGCGGCAAGGCGCTGAAGTCTTCCGGCACGTGCTGGCGGATGACCCGCGCGTTGTCTTCCTCGGCGATCCCCTCGATTCGATCCATCGACGCCAGCGTCTGAGCGCGGTCGGTGTTGAAGCTCGGCACCAGGCGGCGCTCGCGTGTTTCGGCCAGATGATACATGTCGCCGGTCAGCAGCACCGTGCCGGCATTCGTGAGCCGAAGGCGGAGAATCGTATGCCCCGGCGTATGGCCGGGCGCCTGCAGAATCACCACGCTGCCGTCGCCGAACACATCGTAATCGCCATCCCCTTCGATCAGCCGCGTCTCGGCGTTCTCAAGCTGCGCGTAGCCGGCGAAGGCTTGGCCCTGACGCGCCTCATCGCTGAACATGTAGGCGCGCTCGTCCGCATCGACGATCCAGGTTGAGCCGGCGAACAGATTGCCGTTGCCCGTGTGGTCGCCATGCTGGTGCGAGAAAGAGACGAACTCGATATCCGCCGGTGTGAGGCCGAGCTGCTGCAATTGCGATTGCAGGTTCGCATTCATGACGACGGTCGCGCCCATTTGCGGAAGCTCCATCCGTCCGCCCGGCATGGCGGCGATGGCGTCCGGGAAGCCCGTATCCCAGATCAGATCGCCGCTCGGATGGCGGATCAGATAGCAAGGCACAACCAGCGTGCGCGACTGGCCGTTCATCGAGCCGTCGTCCGCGAACATGCCGACATCGCCGAACTGAGCGTCTCCGCAATTCATGGCGTAGAGCTGCACGGCGGGCGCGGCCGCCTCCTGCTGTTGCGGCTGTCCGCACGCGGTAAGCGCGACGAGTGAAAGCAGCGCAGCGCGCTTGAGCATGGCGTCCTCCCTGACTTGGCAGGGTTCAAGCCTCTTCGCCGCCAAAACGCAAGCGCAGGACGAGGATGGCCGTCACCATTGCAAGGCACACGGCGTTGGCGAGCGTCACCGGCCACGATTGCGTCAGCACGCCGAACGCCGTCCAGCAGATGAAGCCGACGATCGTCACCGCGTACATGTGCAGCGACACCGCCGCCGCGCTGCGCTCGCGCAGGATTTTCACAATTTGCGGGATGAAGCTCGTCATCGAGCAAATCCCGGCGACGACGCCGATCGTGTTGACGAGCCAGAGCGGCGCTTCGGGCATCAGGCGCGTTTGACGACGCGCACGATCAGCAACAGGACCACCGCGCCAATGAACGCCGTCACGATCGAACCCAGGATGCCGCCGCCGAACGCCAGGCCCGCCATTCCCAAGAGCCAACCGCCGAGAATCGCGCCCAGAATGCCAACGACGATGTTGCCGACGAGGCCGAAGCCGAAGCCGCGCACGACGAGGCCCGCCAGCCAGCCGGCGACCGCCCCGACCAGAATCCAGATCAGTACTGTTTCGACGCTCATCAGCCCTCTCCATCTGCCCTCGCGCAACGGAGATGTCGGCCGGCGGTTCCCGCTACTTCTTTTCCAGCAGCAACGTCCCCTGCTGGCGGAGCTTGCCGGCGATCTTGCCGGCGAACATGCCGAGCAGTCCGGGCAAGGCGACCTCGATCCGCACGTCCTGCTCGCCGACGTCAATGCTGCCGGTGAAGGTCTGTCCGAGCGCCTGCGCATTGAAGTTCAGCCTGTCGCCTGACCAGGCCTGGCGCACGTTGCTGACCGAGACCGCCGCCATCTGCGCCTTGATCTGATCGAAGCCCTTATCGATCCGCGAACGCGCTTCGGCTTTGCCGAGATTATGAGGAATGGAGATGGCAACCGGGCGTGACATGTCCGGAGAACGAGCGTGGACGCGATCCGGTTTCAGGTGCCGCCGAGCACGGCGCGGCATTGCGCCAGACGTTCGCCTTCGAGCGCGGGCTCGACCTCCAGCCGCTGCACGACGTACGTGTCGTGGCCGCGCGGAAAATAAGCGATCGTGCGCTCCTGCTCGCCGTCGCGCACCACCAGCACGAGCTGCTGGTCCGCATCGCCGACACGGCCCGATTGCTGGCGCACGAACGCCATGCCGTCGCGCAGCCCCGCCGCGTAGGCCGGCGAGCGCCGATCGACGCCGCTGATCGTCCGATTGTTCGCCCGCATCGCGGCTACGTCGAAGCCGGGATCGAAGACCGCGGCCTCACGCGTGAGCACGCGCCCGCACGGCGCGAACACATCTTCCGGCAGCAGGATGCGTGCGCCGGCTTCGGCGTGGTTGGCGATGTCGGCCCGCACATCGAGGCCCATCGCGTCCAGAACGACCGGCAGCATGTCCACCGCTTTCAGCGGATCGCCGGCCGTCGCGCGTGCGCGCATCTCCAGCAGCGCTTGATCGAGGCTGCGTCCCCGCGCCCGCAAGCGCGCGTCCCATATCGTCGCCAGCCAGCGGCCGCGTTGATACGGAAGCTGCTGCACGGCTTGATCTGTCCAGAAGTCGGCGGCGATGCGCGCGTTGGGCGCATCGCGCACCGGCGACTGCGCGTATGCAGTCAGCATTTCGTTCAAGTCTGCGGCGAAGTCCTGCGGCGTCCACAACCCTTCGCGCACCAGCATGCGGCCGGTGTAGAAGTCGGTGAAGCCTTCTGAGAACCAATAGGACGCGGCCTCGTTCGCCGCCGGCATGCCGCCGATGCGGCCCGGGATCCAGGTGTGGAAGCTCTCGTGCGCGAGCGTGCGCATGAGCGGCGCATCTTCCACGTTCGGCGTTGCAAAGAACGCGAACGCATCGCCGAGCCCCGTGCCGCCAACGCTCATTTGCCCTTCGTTGCGCTGCACGGTTTGCGTCACCGTGACGAAGTATGGCGAAGACCGGTCGCTCCAGAACGCGCGATGCCCGCCGATAATCTGCGCAACCTGCGCCGTGAAGGCTTCGTCGCTGAAGCTCCATGCGCCGCGGATAGCGACGCGGGTCGTGCGATCGGCGGCGCGGCGAATGCGATAGTCGCCGCCAACCGTGATGCTGGCCCACACGTGCCCGAGTGCAAGGCCCGGATGCTGCAGGTCCGACGCGAAACGCCAGCCGCGCGGCATGCCGCCCACACGCAGACGCGCCGGCGTGGCGTTGTGCAGGTCCGGCGTCACCAGCGCCGCTTCGCCGATCAGATGGAAGTAGCTCGGCTGCACAATCGGGCGATACGTGTTGCGCCCGCCGCTGGGCGCGCCTTCCCAATCCTGGATGACGCGATAGCGCACGTGAATGCGCGCATTGGGCTCATGCGTGAGCACGAGCTCATGGACGCGTTCGCCTTCTCGCATTTCCGCGCCCGAGACGATCGTCAGCCCCTCGATGCCGCGCCACAGCTCCCGCTCGCCGCCCCATTCGTTCGGCAGACGCAGGCCCGTCTCGCCATCGCCCTGACCGCGGAAGGTGAGGTCGATCTGCACCGCCCGAAGCGCGCCGTCCTGCATGACGGGCGTCAGCGTGTAGGTGATGCGTTGCGAAGGGACTGAGAGCCCGGCGCAGAACAGAAACGCCAGCGCCGCCGCCAGCGGCCGCAGCCAAGCCTTCATCGCCTCACTCGTTCTCGTCAAACTTCGACGCGAACAGCGCTTCCACCGCCGTCATCGCCTCCTCTGCGTGTGGTCCGCGCGTCTCCACCTCGACGTCTTGGCCGACGCCGGCGCCCAGCATCATGAGATCCATGAGGGAGCGGGCGTCCGCTTCTTCCTCCTCCCGTTTCACGAAGATGCGCGTGGTGTCGTAGCTCAGCGCCAGCTCCGCCAGCTTGCGCGAGGCGCGCGCGTGCAAGCCGCGCTGGTTGACGATCCTGATCGTCCGCTTGACGGTCATCCCCTGCCCCGCGTCAGGCCGCGCCGCCGGCGAGCTCCACAGAGGCGACTCGAATATAGCGGCGGCCGGCATCCTGCGCCGCCAGCGCCGCTTCCGGCAAGCTCACGCGGTCACGCACTTCAGCGAGCTTGATCAGCATGGGCAGGTTCACGCCCGCAATGACTTCGGTTTTCACTTGGTTGATCACCGAGATCGCGAGGTTCGACGGCGTGCCGCCGAACATGTCCGTGAGAATGACGACGCCGTCGCCGCGATCGACCGCGCGCACCGCGTCGATGATGTCGGCGCGCCGTTCTTCCATGTTGTCA
>JAEWNX010000105.1 GCA_023461135.1 Pseudomonadota bacterium | reverse complement strand
TCCTCCATGATGGACCGCAGGCCGCGGGCGCCGGTCTTGCGCTTGATCGCGCGGCGGGCGATGGCCTTCAATGCGTCCTCGGTGAAGGTCAGCTTGACATCCTCGAGGTCGAACAGCCGCTGGTACTGCTTGACCAGCGCGTTCTTCGGCTGGGTGAGGATGGTGATCAGCGCCTCTTCGTCCAGGTCGGTGAGCGTCGCGATGACCGGCAGGCGGCCCACGAATTCCGGGATCAGCCCGAATTTCAGCAGGTCCTCGGGCTCGAGTTCCTTGAACAGCTCGCCCACGCCACGCTCGTCGTTGTCCTTGACGGTCGCGCCGAAGCCGATGGCGGTGCCCTTGTTGCGCTGGGCGATGATCCGGTCCAGCCCGGCGAAGGCGCCGCCGCAGATGAAGAGGATGTTCGTCGTATCGACTTGCAGGAATTCCTGCTGCGGATGTTTGCGGCCGCCCTGCGGAGGCACGGAAGCGACGGTGCCTTCCATGATCTTCAGCAGCGCCTGCTGCACGCCCTCGCCCGACACATCGCGCGTGATGCTCGGATTGTCGGACTTGCGCGAGATCTTGTCGATCTCGTCGATGTAGACGATGCCGCGCTGCGCGCGCTCGACATTGTAGTCGGCGGCCTGCAGCAGCTTCAGAATGATGTTCTCGACGTCCTCGCCGACGTAGCCGGCCTCGGTCAGCGTCGTCGCGTCCGCCATCGTGAACGGCACGTCGATGATGCGCGCGAGAGTTTGCGCGAGCAGCGTCTTGCCGCAGCCCGTCGGACCGATCAGCAGGATGTTGGACTTCGCGAGTTCAACGTCGCCGTTCTTGGAGGCGTGGTTGAGGCGCTTGTAGTGGTTATGGACCGCAACCGAGAGGACGCGCTTGGCGTGCTCTTGGCCGACGACGTAATCGTCCAGGACGCCCTTGATCTCCTTCGGAGACGGCACCCCTTCCTTGGACTTGACCAGCGAGGATTTGTGCTCCTCGCGGATGATGTCCATGCACAGTTCGACGCACTCGTCGCAGATAAAGACAGTCGGGCCCGCAATCAGCTTGCGAACCTCGTGCTGGCTCTTTCCGCAGAACGAGCAGTAGAGAGTGTTCTTGGACTCTCCGCCGGCCGTGCCTTTGCTCATGCGCTGTCCTCGAGGGGCGTTACCCAGCCAACCTAGTTAGGGAAAACGGCGGGCTCGTGACCCCCACAACTCCCCTCCTGGCAAATGGTTGGCCGCTATCCCTTTCAAAACCGTTCACCACCACCCGACCGCCCCGGTCAGGCAATTAGACCCTAGCAAGGATGGGGCCGCAAGCGGCCCACCCGGCCGGTCCTGCTGGCGGTCCTGGCCGGCTGTGCGCGGGGGCGGCAGCCCGCTGCTCATAAAAGTGTGAGCGCCCAAGCGCGCAACATGGTTTGCGGCGCGCTGGGGTTCAAGGCGGGCGGTCGTTCCGCTCCCGGGCCGACGCCTGAGCCGGGGCGTCAGCTCCCCCGCATCATGCGCCGGACGATCTGGCCTTCCTGCTGGCGCGTGCTCCGCGGCGTGTCGGAGGACTCATAGAGGCCCCGCAAATAGGCCAGGTCCCAGGAGGTCAGTTCGGTCGGGTGCTGGCTCGTCCCCTCGGCGAACAGGTTGAGGATGGTCGGCGCGGCGGCGGTCTCGGCCTCAGGATTGATCTGCGCCAAAGTGACCATGGCGATGTAATCGGCCAGGGCGCCCACCGTGGTGCGGTTGGTCTGGTTCGCATCGATGACGATGATCACGTAATCCATCATCTCCATAACCCCGCCGCGCACGCGGGACACTTCGCGCACTCGTGTGCCGCTGCTGACCTGCTCGGACGCTTGCTCCTGACGCTGCAACGCGGCCTGCTGCGCCTCCGATAGCTGGAACTCGCCATCGCCGCCCATCCGCTGGCCTTCATATTCTTGAGTACGCGTTCTCTCCTGCTCGCCATTGGCTTGGCTGCTGCGGCCAAATGCGACGCCGTCGGTGGCTGTGCGGCTCACGTGCCACCAGCGCACGGCGTCTTGGGTCTGCACGAAGTCTTGGAGTGCTTCTCCGCCGGCGGAATTGCCCGTGGAATTGTTTGCCGACACGAGGTTGGTTTGATCTGCGATGCTGCGCGCCAGCGTCGAGGCGTCCCGCGTGAAGTGAATGAGCACGTTCGGCCGGCAGCCCGGTCCTTCGACCTGCAGGCGCACGGCTTCAGCGACTTCGCCAATGCGGTCGTTGAACACCTGCGCTTGCGCAGCTTGCATGCCGACGACGCCGACACAGAGCGGCCCGTACCAGCGCGGCATCGGGCTGCGCGTGCGCGTCGGGCTGGTCAACGCCTGCACATAGGTGCGGACCTGTTCTTGGTCGCTCGCCGCCGGCGGCTGAACGACGACTTCTTCATCTGTTGGCGTCGCTTGCGCGAACGCCGGCGCGAGCATCGCCGCCTGCAGCGCGCCTACTGCGGCGAACACCTTCACCAATTTCATTTCAACCTCCCCAATTGGCCGGGATTCTTCGCCCCGCCTCAGCTTCCCCGCATCATGCGCCGGACGATCTGGCCTTCCTGCTGGCGTGTGTTCCGGGGCGTGTCCGACGACTCGTAAAGGCCACGCAGATAGGCCAGATCCCAGGACGTAAGCTCGGTTGGTTTGGGGTCTGCGCCTTCGCTGAACAGATTCAGGATAGTGGGCGCTCCCGCGGTCTCGGCCTCAGGATTGATCTGCGCCAGCGTCACCATGGCGATGTAGTCGGCCAGGGCGCCTACCGTCGTGCCGTTGGTCCGGTTCGCGTCGATGACGATGATCACGTAGTCCATCATCTCCATCACGCCGCCGCGCAGACGCGACACCTCGCGCACGCGTGTGCCGTTGCTTGCGTTCTCAGACGCCTGGTCCTGCATATCCTGCTCGCGAGACGCGCTGCCCGGCTCCCCGGTGAATTCCTGGACCCGCGTTCTCTCCTGCTCGCCATTCGACTGGCTGTTGCGCCCGAACGCGACGCCGTCCGTCGCCGTCCGGCTGACGTGCCACCAGCGCACGGCGTCCTGTGTCTGCACGAATTGCTGAAGCGCGTCGGCGCCGGCGGAATTGCCGGTCGAATTGCTTGCCGACACCAGATTGGGCTGGTCGGCGATGCCGCGCGCAAGGCCGGCGGCGTCGCGCGTGAAATGGATCAGCACGTTCGGCCGGCAGCCCGGTTCCTGGACCTGCAAGCGCACGGCTTGAGCAACCTCACCGACGCGGTCGTTGAACACCTGCGCCTGCGCCGCTTGCATGCCGACCACGCCTACGCAGAGCGGTCCATACCAGCGCGGCATTGGGCTGCGCGTGCGTGTTGGGCTGGTCAACGCCTGCACGTAGCTGCGAACCTGCTCCTGGTCGCTCGCCGCCGGCGGCTGCACGATCACTTCTTCGTCCGTGGGAGTGGTCTGTGCGAACGCCGGCGCCAGCATCGCAGCCTGCAGCGCTCCCACCATCGCGAACGTCTTCACCAGTTTCATAGCGGGCTCCCCAATCGCCGCGGCGGCTGTCCGATCGCTTAGGCGCGTAATCATTACTACTCGGAGGGCCGGCATCAAGCGAGAGCAGCCCATACCGCTGTGCCGTGGGGGCTGACGGCATCCGGAGAGCGCCGCATCACCTTTATTGAGGCGCGGGAGGCTCCTCGGTCTCCACGTGCTCGCGCATGCGCCGTGCGATGTCACGCTCCTGGCGTCCCGTATCACGGGCGTCGCGCGTCGCGCTGTAGAGGCCGTCAAGGTACGACAAATCCCACTCGGTGATCGTCGCCGGCCGCGTGGCGGTTTCGTCTGAGAAGAGGTTGAGGATCGTGGTGTAGGCGCTTGTATCCGCGTCCGGATCGAGCTGCGCCAGCGTGGCCATCGCCACATAATCGGCCACGGCGCCGAAGCGCAGGCCGTCGATGCGGCGCGCATCGATGATGATCAGCACGCGGTCAAAGTCTTCGCGCGTACCGCGAGCCAGGCGCCCCGAACTGCGCACGAGCACGCTCTCGCCTTGACGCACGCGAAAGCCATCCGCGCCGAAGCTCGACGTGACGTGCCACCAGCGGACGGCGCGCGGCGTGTTGGCGAAGTCCGCGAGCGCGGCGCGGCCTCTGGTGTTGCCATGCTCGTTGCGCCGGGAAACGAGCGCGCCGTGCTGGGCCACCAATTCCTGTGCGAGCGCATCCGAATTCTCGGTCACGTAGATCAACGCATTGGGCGAGCAGCCCGGCTCGCCGATTTCAAGTCCAACCGTGAAGGCGATCGACGCAATCCGGTCGATCAGAGCCTGCGCGTAGCGTGTCCGCATGCCGGCCACGCCCGGGCATATGGTGCGATCCCACCTGCCGAGCTGGTCCTGTTGGCCGGCGCTTGAGACTTCGCCGACGAAGTTGCGCACCATTTCATCGACCGACGGCGCAGTCACAATGACGCTTTCTGACGATACGGTGTCGTGTTCGGCGGAGGGATCCTCAGCGCTCTGCGCGTACGCGGGCGCAGCGGCCAAGGTTGCAAGGGCGATCGCCGCGGATCGCCAGCCAGCCCCGGACCCTGCGCGCGTCGCCCTTGCTTGGTTGAGTTGCATGACGCGTCCCTTAAGCGCTCCGGCCTCGCCGGCCGCAGGGCGCCATTCATGACGACGCGCGGCCTGCGCGTAAAGACGCGCAAGTCGCAGATGTTCAGCCGTTCATCGCAGCGTGCGGTAGTGGCGGGCGCGCGCGCCCTCAGAAGCTCGGCGCGCCGCCCTCGGCGAGTTCGCGCTTTTCGTACACGCGGTCGACGATGCCGAACGTGCGCGCTTCTTCGGCCGTCATGAAGTGATCGCGGTCAAGCGTCTTCTCGACCCGCTCCAGCGGCTGACCGGTGTGCTTCACGTAAATCTCGTTCAGGCGCCGCTTGGTGTAGAGGATGTCCTCGGCGTGACGCTCGATGTCCGACGCCGGTCCGCGATAGCCGCCCGAGGGCTGGTGCACCATCACGCGCGCATTGGGCAGCGCGATACGCAGCCCCTTCTCACCGGCCGTCAGCAGCAGCGATCCCATGGAAGCGGCAAGGCCGATGCACACCGTGGAAACGGGGCTGCGGATGTATTGCATGGTGTCGTAGATCGCGAGCCCCGAGGTCACATACCCGCCGGGGCTATTGATATACATGGCGATCTCGCGCTTCGGGTTCTCGGATTCCAGGAACAGAAGCTGCGCCGTCACCAGCGCCGCGAGGCCGTCGTCGATGCCGCCGGTGACGAAAACGATCCGCTCCTTGAGCAGGCGTGAGAAGATGTCGAACGCGCGTTCGCCGCGGCTCGTCTGCTCGACCACCATCGGCACGAGGTTGGAATATCTTTGGATCGGGTCGAACGACATGACGGCCTTTCAGGAAGCGGCCGGAATCGCCGGCGCGCCGCTCATATTTGACGCTATCGCCCCGCCCGCAAGCCCTTGAAACTGTTAACGGGCCGCGAGCTTATTCCTCAGCCTTGGCGGCCTTGGCTTTCTTGGCTTTCTTCGCCGGCTTCGGCGCGGGGACGTCTTCATCCTTGAAGAGGTCTTCGCGGCTGACCGTTTCGTTGGTGACCTTGACCAGCTCGAGCACGTAATCGACCACCTTCTCTTCATAGAGCGGCGCCCGCACCTGCGCGACCATTTGCGGATTGCGTTGATAAGCCTCAAAAATCTGGCGTTCCTGGCCCGGATAGTTGCGCGCCTGGGCCGAGATGGCCTGGGCGACTTCCTGGTCGGAAACTTCGAGTTTGTTGCGCCGGCCGATCTCGGCCAGCACCAGACCGAGGCGCACGCGGCGTTCGGCGATGCCGCGATACTCGGTCCGAAGTTCCTCCTCGCTCTTGCCTTCGTCGCTCGGGTCGCCACGGCCAGCCTGCTTGTCGGCTTCAATCTGGCGCCAGATCTGGTTGAATTCGGCGTCCACCATCCGCGGCGGCAGTTCGAAATCGTGCGCTTCGTCGAGTTTATCGAACAACGCGCGCTTGGCCTTCGCGCGAGATTGCTGCGTGTGTTCGGACTCGATGCGCTGCTTCAGCGCGTCCTTGAGCGCCGGCAGGCTGTCGAAGCCGAGTTCGATGGCCCAGGCGTCATCCGGATCGCCTTCCTTCGGCTTGCGCACCTTGTTGATCTTGGTCTCGAATTCCGCCGCTTTGCCTTTCAGCTCGCCAACCGGATAATCGTCGGGGAATTGGACTTTCAGCGTGCGTTCATCGCCGGCCTTCGCACCGACGAGTTGCTCTTCGAAGCCGGGAATGAATTGCTTCGAGCCGATCACGAGGTTGGCGCCTTCGGCTGAGCCGCCCTGGAAAGGCTCGCCGCCCATGCGGCCGACGAAGTCGATGTTGACCTGGTCGCCCTCGGCGGCCGCGCCCTTCTTGTCCTCAAAACCGCGCTGCGCTTGGGCGAGCTCCTTCAGTGCGTCTTCGACCTGCTCGTCCGTCACCGGCGCGATCGGGCGCGTGATGGCGATGCCCTTGAGTTCGGTCGGTTCGAAATCCGGCATCACTTCGAGCGTGAGCTCGAACTGCAAATCCTGCTGGCCGGCGACAACCTTCTGAATGTCGCTTTTCAGATCGAGCGAAGGTTCGGAGGCGGCGCGGACCTTCTCGAGACTCTCCTTGGTCGAGCGCTGCACTGCGTCATTGATGATGTCCTGCATCATCGACTGGCCGTAGACCTTGCGGATGTGGCTGGCCGGCACCTTGCCGGGGCGGAAGCCGTTGATACGCACGCGCGGACGCACTTCCTCGATCTTGGCGTTCAGCTTTTGCTGGAGTTCGGCCGCCGGGACGGTGACGTCGTAAACGCGCAGGAGACCTTCGGAACGGCGCTCGGTGAGCTGCATGAGACGGGCTTTCGGCATCGCGCCGTTAGCTGCAATTCCTCTGCCGCCGGCGCTGTTTTTGGAAGTCGCGGCTTATGGCACGTGCGAAATGGGCTGTGAAGCGCATGGAAGCGTGGACGTTCAGGCCCCGGGCGCCTAAACCCACCCGCTCCAGGCGGACGTGGCGGAACTGGCAGACGCACTGGATTTAGGTTCCAGCGCCGCAAGGCGTGCGGGTTCGACTCCCGCCGTCCGCACCATTGCGCCCTGCCTGCCCGCCAGGGTTGTAGGCGAGCCCCTCAGAGCCCGGATGCGGCTTCGGCGGGCAGTTCGGAAAAGCAAATGGTGCGCGCCTCGTCGCCAAATCGAATTGACGCGTTCGGCACGTCCGGCACTCGCGGTGGGCCGGTCACCGGATTGTAGAGGCCAACGGCCTGAACCGGCCCGCCCCCGCCATTGTTCAGGTCCAGCCGACGATCTTCCATCAAAAGGAAGCCACGCATCCCAGCCTGCCGCCAGCAGTTGCGCGTTAGGGCGCGCTGGACGGCGCGGGCTCGTTCGCGACGCGCGTAGTGCCCCACGCGGCAACGGCTTCCGCCGCCGCTTCGTTGGTTTCATCCGGCAAGAGCTGGCCTTGCGCGGTGATGTCGATGCGATAGGCCGCGCCGTCGGCCATCGGCCAGTACACGGCCTGGCCGTGCTCCGGCACGTCAACCAACGGAAGCTTGTCGCTGACGACGCTGACGATGGGCAGAAAATCAACGCCCGTGCGCCGTGTCGGACGCAAATCATAGACAGAGGGCGGCGTCGTTTGCGCGGTGGCGATATCGCGATAGCGGCTGTCGAAACGGTCGAGACGATATTGTGCGTCCAGGCCCAGCACGGTCGCCCACGGCTTCCAGCGGATCACGCGCGATGAAATCATCCAATCATCGCCGGTCGCTTGGAAGGTGTGACTAGCGCCGGGCGCGCCATCGACGACCTCGGTCAGCGTCACGTTGTACGTGCGCTCGGTGCCCTGCACTTTTTCGAAGCTTATCGTGGCCACCTGACGCTGCGCTTCGCCGAGACGATGGTAGGTCTGAATGTTCAGCCCCATCAGCGCGACGACCGCGCCGATCGCAAGCAGCACGCCGCCGCCGAGCGCGCCGCGCCCGCCTTTGAAGGGACGTCCGCGAAACATCCAGCCGAGGCCGCTCAGCGCGAACGCGAGACCGATCACGGCCACCACGCCCGGAATTATCCACCACCACCAGACCATGGGCTTGTCCCCTCCGCGTCCGGGAGGTTAGCGCGGAAGAGGCCGCGGACACTAGCGCCGATCGCTCACTTGGGCGGCGTTCTCCGCAGATTGGCCGGGGCAAGAACGTTCAGAA
>JAEWNX010000104.1 GCA_023461135.1 Pseudomonadota bacterium | reverse complement strand
TATATTCATCAGCTACGCGCGCAAGGATTGGGACGCGGTCGACGCATGGGTGCGTCGCCCGATCGAGGCGTGCGGCTTCACGCCGTGGGTCGATACGCAAGGCATTGTCGCGTCCCAGGAATGGGAGCGCGTGATCCGCAAGGCGCTGCATGAATCGCAGTGGTTCCTGCCTGTGCTCTCCGCCAATTCAGCGGCCTCAACCTGGGTGCGGCGCGAAGTAGCGTGGGCGATGGACAACCGGAGCGAAAACATCGTGCCGGTCGCGCTCGAGCCCATCAACCTCGACGATTGGCATCTGGGTCTTCGCTCCCTCCAGGTGCTGAATCTCTGGGACAAGAAACAGAACCTCGAAGCGACGCTGAAGCATCTGATCGGGACGCCGCGGCAGGAGACGTCCCAAGTCCCGGCCGCCATGCCGGCGAACGTCCCGCGCCTTCCTTCAGCGCTCAACGCGCTGGCGAACAATTATTACTGCTACATCTCCGTCTCCAAGGTGAACAATCTCTTCGCGCAACTTGGCGAGCAGGATTACACGGCCACATCCGCGGCGGTCGCCCGGCGCATCGTCGAGCTTCAGTCGAAAATGAGATTGAGCAACAAAGGCGGCTCAGCGTCCCAGCGCGACGAGCTCGCGCGCCTCAACGCCTTGCAGCGGCTTGTGACGATGAGTTTCGGGGCCCGGCCTGGCGCCGGTGTCGAGCGCGAGGATGTCGGCCTTGAGTCCACACAATCGCTGATCGGCAAATTGCGCGCCGTGCTCATGAACATGATCTCGAACGGCGAGATATCGGATCTTGTCGGCGGCTCGAAGCGCGGCGGCAGGACGGTCGCCTTCGTCCATCGCGGTCCCCACCAGGTGGTTGGAATAGAGCGGGGCATGGCGACGATTCAAAGCAAGATCGGCTCTTTCCCGTTCGGTTCGAAGCTTCTGCGCCTGAACGCCTCGATGAAGTACTTCAACGACATGTCCTTCAGCGCCGAGGATGACGGCAGCGTGCACGCTTCGCCACATTCGGCGAACCACGCTTTTTTCGCCGCTGGCGGGCCGGCATACGACCTTGTCTCGATTTCGCTGATCACTGCCCGAAAGGGCAATGTCATCTTCGGGTCGCCCATCTGCATGATGCTTGATGCGCAGAAAGGTCTTTCGCTATGAGCCGGCCTGATCTTACCGACGAGGCGATCGACAAGAAGCTCTTTACGACGCCTGAAGACATGATCGGCGAGGTCCTCGATTTTGGTGAGACGAAGGGGCGCCTTACCAGCATCCTCGGCAGCGGCGCCGAAGGCATCGTGTTTGAAGTCACGGACGTCGCCACAGGCTCAACCGGCCTGGTTGCGAAATTCTCACGCGCCTCCTTCGATCCCAGGATGGCCCTGAACAGGGAAATCAAGGACGCGATGGAGCACGGGGACTGGGACAAAATCCTGCGTTTCTGCGACCGGCTGCTGATGCGCATTCCCGATGCTGAGGAAGCCGCGTTCAACAAAGGCATGGCCCACATGGTGCGCCACGAGTTCGATGCGGCGGCCTCGTCGTTTGACCTCGCCATTTCGCTCAGTCCGCGTGATCTGCTCAATTGGACCTACAAGGCGAGCGCCTCCGCCAAACTCGGCCGGACCGATGAGATGCTCGCGGCCTTGCTCACCTGCGAAGAGATCGATGCCCGCTCTTTCAAAGAATTCTTGGCGACGACGCACAAAATGGCCGAGGAGATGAGAAGCGCGCTCGAAGCTGTTCCCAAGAAGCATGCGCACTACAAGCCGGCGCAACGTGTCCTTAAGTCCCTGTTTGGCAAGCGCGGGTTCTGGGGCTAGCGCCTAGTCTTTGAAGTCCACCGCGAGGCGCGTGCCGGCGGCCGCGCTTTCTATCGAGATTTCGTCCTTGGCTTGGCGCACGAACGCATCGACCAGCCGCGTCACAACTCGATGCAGCATCGCGTTGAGCCCAGCACACCCAGGTTAGCGCTTGTGGGCCGCATACACGATAGCTTCGAGCGGCATGCGCGCCGGCGCCTTGCCGAAGCGCGCCTCCAGTTCGCCGGCGATAGCCGCGACCATGTCTTCCGGTTTCACGCTCTTGCTGGCTTGGATATCGACGATCAGCGGATTTCCGTAGATCGCCCCGATCGCGAAGTGGCGCCAATCCGGCACTTCTTTCTGGAAGCGCACCACTTCATGGTCGACATCGCGAAAGCCTGCCTCGGCGAGATCGGCGCGCGCCTTGTCGATATCGGCGTAGCCGAACGGCGTCAGATAGAATTGCGGCGGGTTCTCGGGGAAGAACTTCACGGCGTCCGCGTGCGCGATCTCCGCGAACGGGTTGGCCTGCATCGTCGACCATACGCTGAACAGCAGCGTTCCGTCCGATCGGAGCACGCGCCGCGCCTCGCTAAACGCGGCGGGCTTGTTCGGAAAGAACATCACGCCGAACTGGATGCAAACCAGATCGAACGCCCCGTCGTCGAATGGCAGCGCCATCGCGTCGGCTTGCCGGAATGCGACGTTCTGGGCGGACGCCAGCTTGCCCTTGGCGATCTCAAGCATCGGCTCGTTCAGGTCGGTGGCGGTGATGCGCGTCGACGCGGGCAGGGCCTTGCGCAGGGCCATTGTCGAGATGCCGGTTCCGCTGGCGATCTCCAGCACGTCGTCGCCGCCGATGGCGGCGGCGCGCTTGGCGAGGTCGGCCGCGTAGTCCTCGAATATGATCGGGCCAAGATGACGGTCGTAATAGCCAGGAATATCGCCGGTGAATTGGGTGGCCGGGGTGCTCATGCGCGCGCCTCCTCGCTTTGCAGAGCTTCAGGGTCTAGCCAGATTGAATTCGCACGCCCATGACGCCGGTTACGCGGAACCCTCGCCAAAAAGGCGGCGTTGCCAGCCCATGACACATGCTAGCGACTTCCCGGCAAACTCGATAGCGCACAATGATGGCGACGAGGTCATCCACGGCGCATGGCTTGGCCCCGCCATCGGCGCGGGCATCCTGACCGTCGCCTGGGCGGTCTATCTCGTACCGGTGTTCTTCGGCATTATCGGCGTGCGGCCTTAGCTCTTGCCGCGCGCCATGGCGTCGAGCTGTTTCTGCATCATTTCCATCTGCTTGCGCAGTTGGGCGAGTTGCTCGTCCTTGTCCTCGTCATCGGCGGCGGCTGCAGCGGCGCCGCCAGCCTGGAACGGCGTTCCGGTCGCGCCAGTCGCAAACGGCGTCCACATCGACAGCGCCTGCTGAAACAGCGCCATGTTGCGTTGCGCCTGCTCTTCGAACGCGGCCATGGGCGTGGTCGCGCCGAAGGCGCGCGACATGTTCTCGCGCATCTTCTCCTGAGCTTTTGCGAAGCTTTCCATGCTCATCTCAAGATATGGCGGCAGGAAGCCCTGCATCTGGTCGCCGTAAAAGCGGATCAGCCGGCGCAAGAACTGCACGGGCAGCAAGTTCTGTCCGCGGCTTTCTTGGTCGAAGATGATCTGCGTCAGCACCGAGCGGGTGATGTCTTCGCCGGTCTTGGCGTCGAGGACGATAAAGTCGATCCCCTCGCGGACCATTTCCGAGAGGTGGTCCAGCGTGACGTACGTGGATGCCGCCGTGTTGTAGAGCCGCCGGTTGGCGTACTTCTTGATGACGACAGGTTCGCCTTGGGAGCCTGCCTCCGCGCTGGTCTCGTTCGGCGCTGGGCCGGTCGCATCCGCCACGTTGCGTCCCCATTTGGCGCCCGCGAAGAGGCGGGCCGCGCGCAAATTCCCGCGTCCTTCGCCGCATTGCAAGACAAAGACGCCGTTTTCGCCTGCCGAAGGCGCCGGGTTGACTTGGAATTCGCGTGACGCTTGTGCGATAGGGGCGGACAAGTCTCCGTTTCCGCCCAACACCTTCGCCGTTTCGAGGAGTCCCTCCCATGACCGACATCGTCATCGTCTCCGCCGCCCGTACGCCCGTCGGCTCATTCAACGGCAGCTTTGCTGCGGTGCCCGCACATGAGCTCGGCCGCACCGCGATCACCGCCGCGCTGCAGCGCGCAAAAGTGGACGCGAAGGACGTCAGCGAAGTGGTGCTGGGCCAAGTGCTGACGGCGAACCAGGGCATGAACCCCGCGCGCCAAGCTTCGCGCGCCGCCGGCGTACCGGACGAAGCGCCAGCCTGGTCGCTCAACCAAGTGTGCGGTTCCGGACTGCGCGCTGTCGTGGTGGGCTATCAGCAGATCAAGGCGGGCGATGCTAAGATCGTGGTCGCGGGCGGGCAGGAAAGCATGAGCCTCTCGCCGCACGCCGCGCATCTGCGCGCCGGTCAGAAGATGGGCGATCTCTCGTTCTCAGACACGATGATCAAGGACGGGCTGACCGACGTCTTCA
>JAEWNX010000103.1 GCA_023461135.1 Pseudomonadota bacterium | reverse complement strand
GGATTGGGAGACGGCCCCGCTGCCCGCGGATGTGGACCGCGCAGCGCTCGATCTTGCCGTCACCGAGGCGTTTGCCGGCGTGCATCCGCAAATGGGCGAGACGCGCGCGGCTGTGGTCGTGCAAGGCGGGCGCATCGTGTTCGAGCGCTACAATGATGGCTTCACGCGCGATACGCGCTTGGTTTCCTGGTCGGTGGCGAAGTCTGTGACGCAGGCGCTGGTCGGCGCAGCAGTGCTGCAGGACCGCGTTGCGATTGACACGCCGATGGGCAGTCCGCACTGGCGCGCCGGCGACAGGCGCGCGTCCATCACATGGCGCGACTGGCTCAACATGGTCGATGGCCAGGACTATCTCGAGATCGGAGCGCCCAGCGTTCTCGCCAACGACGTCACGCACATGCTGTACGGGCGCGGCCGAGGGGACACGGCGCGGTTCGCGGCGAGCCTGCCGCTCATCCACGATCCCGGCGGGCACTGGAATTACAATTCCGCCGGCACGATCCTGACGGCGGACGCGCTCACGCGCGTCATTGTCCCCGATGCGCAGAACCCGACGGAACGCCGCAACCGCATGCGCGCCTGGATGCAGGCGTCGCTGTTCGAGCCGATCGGCATGCATCCGGTCGTCGAGTTCGATCCGCAGGGCCTTTTCTACGGCAGCGCGCTCATCTGGGCGACGCCGCGCGATTGGGCGCGCTTTGGCTATCTCTATCTGCGGGGCGGCGTGTGGGATGGAACGCGCGTCCTGCCGGAAGGCTGGGTGGATTTTGCCCGCTCGCCGGGCCCGGCCGCCAACACGGACATCTACGGCGCGCACTGGTGGCTGACGCCGCGCAGCGGCGCAGGCCGGCCGCAGCGCTCGCTCATCACCGGCGACGAAATGCGCGACGCATTCTCCGCGCAGGGCCATGAAGGCCAGATCATTGTCGTCGTGCCGTCAAAGGACCTTGTGCTGGTGCGGCTCGGACGCTTTGACGGCGGCGCCGAAGCATGGAATGCGCTGGGCGACTGGGCGACGAGCATGATCGGCGCATTCGGCGCCCGGCCGGCGCGATAGAAAAGGAGGCGGCGATGGTTGGCGAAGTCGATGGCCGCGAGGCCAAGCAGCAAGCCGCGAAAACCTTGCGCGACGCAGGCTTCAAGTACCTGGCGGCCGAACTGGAGCACGGGTCGCTCTACGGCCTTGCCAAGGACGAACCGTTCTTCCTCTTATGCGGACGCGACCGCCTCGCGCCGACCGCGATCAAGGCATGGATTGAAGCGGCGCGCATCTCCAACGTGCCGGACCATAAGCTGGAATCCGCACACGAGACGATCGAAGCCATAGAAGGCTGGCCGGGCGACCGGCACTATCCGGACTAGGCGGCGCGCATCACCGCATGCGCGCGGTCGAGCGTCTTGTAGATGTTCGCGCGCGCGTCGTTGAGGCAGGTGCGATCGAGCGCCATGCCGAGCGTCTTGAGTTCGAACGCGACTTCCGGTTCGTCCTGTAGCTCGGCAAGCACTGCCGTGCCCTGCACGCGATTGACGAACGCGTTCACGCCCGGGCCTTGCGCATCGAGCACACGAAGACGCAGCTGACGCAGCGCCGTGCTCAACGGCGGCGGCGCGCCGGCGCACGCCTTGCGCCTGCGATCGGTGAACCGGAGGCCGCCGCATTGCTGCCGGCGGTCGGGACCGAAATACGTCTCGTTATCAACCCAAAGCATCGTTCTCTCGTCGCCGCGTTTTGCGGCCATGGCTTTCTGCCTCGCGCGAATTGTTGCGCTTATAGTTTGTAGAAACGTTCAGAAACGTCGTGAACCGGCGTTGTGGTTGAGCACCGTTAGCCAAGTCCAACCAGTGCGCGCACTTCGCGTGGGGTCCTGCCGCTCTCGCGCAGGGCGCGCAGCGTCGCCGCCTCGTCACGCTTGGCGAGCCGTTTGCCGTCAGCTCCGAGGATCAGTTTGTGATGCCGGTAGACCGGTTGCGCCAGGCCGAGCAGTCTCTGCAGCAACACATGCAGATGAGCGCTCTCACGTAAATCCTCGCCGCGGATCACGTGGCTGACGCCTTGCAGCGCGTCATCCCACACCGATGCAAGATGGTAACTGGCCGGGAAGTCCTTCCGCGCCAGCACGACATCGCCGAGTTTTTCCGGCTCGGCGCGCACACGGCCGGTTTCGTCTTCGAACACCAGCGCGAAGTATGCGGGCCCAAGCGCCGCACGCGCCTTCTTCAGCGACAGGCGCCATGCGAACGCCTCGCCGGCCGCGAGCTTCGCTTCCTCTTCGTCCGGCGGCAGCGCGCCGCCGGTGAAGACTTCGGCGCTTTCGCCGTGCGGGGCCGACGCGATCGCTTCGGCGATGTCACGGCGCGTGCGGAAACAGCGATAAACCAACTCGCGCTCGATCAGGCTCTGCAGCGCCGCTTCATATTCACTGATGTGCTCCGACTGGCGGCGCACAGGCTCTTCCCATTCAAGCCCGAGCCAAGCGAGATCCTCGAGGATCGCTGCTTCGAACGCCGCTCTCGCCCGCCCTTGATCGATGTCCTCGATGCGCATGATGAAGCGCCCGCCCGCGGCGCGTGCGGCGTCGAACGCCGTCAGCGCCGAGAAAGCGTGGCCCAGGTG
>JAEWNX010000102.1 GCA_023461135.1 Pseudomonadota bacterium | reverse complement strand
GCGTACGCGCGCGCAAAGTTGCGCTGGCTCATCGCCGCTTCAGCGGCGAGCCGGTCCACCGACAAGTCCTCAGCCAAATGTTCGCGCATCCAAGCGTTCAACTTGGCGAACCGCGACGCATCCAGATCGAGCAGCGCCGAATGCTGCGCCTGTCCGCCCGGACGTTTCGCATACACCACCATTTCCCGCGCCACGTTAGCGGCGACATCCGCGCCCAGATCGTCGGCAATCATCGCCAGCGCGAGATCGATGCCCGCGCTGACGCCCGCCGACGTCCACACCTTGCCGTCCTTGATATAGATGCAGTTCGGCTCAACGCGCACATTGGAAAACCGCCGCGCCAAATCCGGCGCGCGCCGCCAATGCGTGGTTGCGCGTTTGCCCTCAAGCAAACCAGCCTGCGCCAGCAAGTACGCGCCCGAGCAGACGCTCGACACGCGCCGCACGCGCGGCGCCATTCGCCTGATCGCACCGATCAGCTTCGCATCCTGCATCGCCGCGCCCGTGCCGCCGCCACCGACCACCATAAGCGTGTCCACGCCGCGTTGGCCGCTGATCGCGTCCGCCGGCATGCCAACGCCCGAGGAGGAGGGCACAAGTCCCGCAGCGGAGGCGGCAACGCGCAGCGTGTAGGCATCGCGCACGAAACGGCTCGCGATTTCGATCGCCGCGATCGGCCCCGCCGCGTCCAGAAGTTGAAATCGAGGAAACAGCGCGATCAGCACCGTCCGTGGCTTTGGCGGAAAACGAGGGTTCTTTGACATTTCCGCCAGAGCATGAACGCGCCATGTTCGCCTTGTCAAATGGAGCGCCGGACATGGCCGATCCCTTCCGCATCGTCTTCATCCTCTATCCGCGCCTGACCCAGCTCGATTTCACCGGGCCGTACGAGGTGCTCGCGCGCATGCCCGGCGCTGAAGCGATCATCGCCAGCAAAGATGGCGGCGCCATCGTCACCGAAATGGGTCTCACCTTCGCGAACCTGCGCGCGCTGGCCGACATCGATCGCGCCGACATGATCATGATCCCCGGCGGCCCCGGTCAAACCGACGCCATGCAGGACGCGGAGTTCATGGCCGAAGTGAAACGTCTCGGCGAAAGCGCGAAATACATCACCAGCGTCTGCACCGGCTCGCTCATCCTCGCAGCCGCGGGCCTCATCACCGGCAAACGCGCCGGCTCGCACTGGGCCTATCGCGAACTCCTCTCCATGTTCGGCGCCATTCCGGACGATGCGCGCGTCGTGCGCGACGGCAATGTCATCACGGGTGGCGGCGTCACCGCCGGCATCGACATCGCGCTCAACATCATCGCCGATTTGCGTGGGCCGCAGGTCGCCAAGATGATTCAGCTAGCGATAGAGTACGCGCCCGACCCGCCGTTCAATTCCGGCCGCCCTGAAACCGCCGAGGCCGAAACTGTCGCCGCTGTGAAGCAACTGTTCTCAAGCTTCGCCGCCCAGCGCCGCGAAGCCATCGAAAACCTGACGGGCCGCGCCTGATGCTCCAACTCCGTCCCAATTGCGAGCGGTGCGACGCCGATCTCCCGCCTGCCAGCGAGGCGCGCATCTGCAGTTTCGAGTGCACGTTCTGCGCGCCCTGCGCCGACGGCGAGCTCGATGGCGTATGCCCCAATTGCAGCGGCGAACTCGTCCGCCGCCCGGTCCGGCCCGCCGCGGCTCTGGCGAAGTATCCGGCCTCGACGGAACGCGTGCTCAAGCGCGCCTGATCCGCCACCCCATGTTGACATGATCCGTCGCCGTGACGTCACATCGGCGCGATGAGCACGCCGGAGCAAAGCGGATCCATCGCGACAGCGATCGCGCACGCATGGCGGCTGATGCGTCGCGACCCGGCCTTGGCGGCCGAGCAAGCGGCGGAGATCATCAAGGTCGCCCCGCGCCAGGCTGAGGCGCACTTCGCGTTGGGCGCGGCGCGCGCCGCGTGCGGCGACCATCAGGCGGCCGTGCAAGCGTTGGAGCAGGCGACCGCGCTCGATCCCAACGCTGCAGGCGCATGGCGCGCACTGGGCGATCAGCTCACGCTGCTGGAAGAGCCCGACCGCGCCGATATCGCCTACGCGCACGCGATCCGCGCTGGCGTGCACGACCCCCACTTGATGCGCGCGGCCACGGCCTTGTGCGAGGGCAAGCTCGCCATCGCCGAGCAAATGCTGCGCGCGCACTTGAAGCAAAACCCGACCGACCCTGCGGCGATCCGCATGCTGGCGGAAGTCGCGGCGCGCCTCGGGCGCTTCGAGGATTCCGAGACGCTGCTGCGGCGCTGCCTCGAGCTTGCGCCGAGCTTCAGCGCGGCCCGTCACAACTACGCCCTGGTGCTTCACCGCCAGAGCAAGGCGGCCGAAGCGCTTGAGCAGATCGATCTGTTGCTCGCCGCCGAGCCGGACAATCCAAGCTACCGCTTCCTCAAAGCCACAGCGCTCACGCGCATCGGCGAATACGACGCCGCTATCGCGCTCTACCGTTCGGTTCTGGCGGCGCACGCCAGCAATGTACGCGGCTGGTTGAGCCTCGGGCACGCCTGCAAGACCGCGGGCAAAACCGAAGACAGCATCGCGGCCTATTCCAGGTGCGTCGAGCTCGCGCCGGGTTTCGGCGAGGCGCACTGGAGCCTCGCCAACATGAAGACGTATCGTTTCAGCGACGCGGCTATCGCATCCATGCGCGCCGCGCTGGCGCGCGAGCTGTCCGACGAGGATCGGCTTCATCTCCACTACGCGCTCGGCAAGGCGTTCGAAGATCGCGCGCAATACAACGAGTCCTTCGCCCATTACGCCGAGGGCGCGCGACTGCGGCGAAAATCCGTCGCCTACGATGCCGACCAGAACACGCGCTTCACCAACCGCCTGATTGATTTCTTCACGCCGGACTTGATCGCGCAGCGGCGCGGGCAGGGCGCGGCCGCGCCGGATCCGATTTTCATCGTCGGCCTGCCGCGCTCCGGCTCCACTCTGATCGAGCAGATTCTGGCCAGTCATTCGGCGGTCGAAGGCACGATGGAATTGCCCGACGTGATCATGTTGGCCAAGCAGCTCGCCGGGGGCAATGTGCGCGACGGCGCTTACCCGCAGGCCATCGCGCAGCTCTCCCAGGAGGCGCTCCGCGCGCTCGGCGAGGAATATCTCGCGCGCACGCGCGTGCAGCGCAAAACGGCCAGGCCCTATTTTATCGACAAGATGCCGAACAACTTCCAGCACGTCGGCTTGATCGCCCTCATGTTGCCCAAGGCGAAAATCATCGACGCACGCCGGCACGCCATGGCGGCCTGCTTTTCGGCCTACAAACAACACTTCGCCCGCGGCCAGGCCTTCAGCTACGACCTTCGCGATCTCGGCCTCTATTACCGAGATTACGTCCAGCTCATGAATCACTACGAGACAGTGTTGCCCGGACGCATCCATCGCCTCCGGTATGAAGCCATGGTTGCCGAGCCGGAGCGAGAAATCCGCGCGCTGCTCGCGTTTTGCGGCTTGCCATTTGAGCCGGCTTGTCTTGAATTTCACGCCAATCCGCGCGCCGTGCGGACAGCGAGCTCCGAGCAGGTGCGCCAACCGCTTTATCGCGACGCGGTCGGGCATTGGCGCAATTACGAGGCCTGGCTCGGCCCGCTCAAAGACGCGCTCGGTCCTCTGGCGGAGGCCTGAGGCCAGCGAAGGGGGGAAAAAATGATCAAGCCAGGCAATCGTTTCGGCTGGAACGCTTTCCTCCTCATGACCACGGCCTTCACGGCCTTCGGCGTCGCGCAGGAAGCATGCGCGCAGAGCCAGGGCGTGGAGGAGGTCATCGTCACGGCGACCAAGCGCGCCGAGAATTTACAGGATGTGCCGATCAGCGTTCAGGCCATCGGCGCCGAGCGGCTCGACGAACTCAACATCTCCGATTTCGCCGACTACGCCCAGCATCTGCCGACGCTCTCGTACTCGCCATCCTACGGACCCGGCTACAATCGCCCGTTCATGCGCGGCGTCGCCAGCGGCGAGAACGGCAACCACTCCGGCTCGATGCCGAGCGTCGGCACGTATCTGGACGAGCAGCCGATCACCACCATCACCGGCAATCTCGACATGCACCTCTACGACATTGCGCGCGTCGAAGTGCTCGCGGGCCCGCAGGGCACGCTCTATGGCGCCAGCTCGCAGGCCGGCACGGTTCGCATCATCACCAATCGTCCCGATCCTTCCGGCTACAGCAGCGCCTTCGACGTTGAAGTGAACACGATCGAGAACGGCGGTCTGGGCCAAAGCGGCGAAGCCTACGTCAACATCCCGCTGTCCGATCGCATGGCGGTGCGTCTCGTCGGCTGGGCCGAGCACCAGGACGGCTTCATCGACAATGTCCAAGGCACGCGGCTCTACCCCGAATCCGGCGTGCTCGATGAGAATTCCGACGTCGCCGAGGACGATTACAACACCGTCGACACCTATGGCGCGCGCGTCGCGCTCGGCATCGATCTCAACGAAAGCTGGACAATCACGCCGCAGATCATGGGCCAGGCC
>JAEWNX010000101.1 GCA_023461135.1 Pseudomonadota bacterium | reverse complement strand
TTCTTTGAGCGCGGCTTGAAGCGCGGCGCGGGCTTCGGGCGTGGCGAGGCCGTGGCGCGCGTGTTCGCGATCGAAGAGCGCGACGGAGGCGGGGGCGGCGGCTTCGAGCAGCGCGGCGAGCGCTTCGGCGCCGCCGGCGCGGAAGATGTCGTCGGGGTCCTGGCCTTCGGGGGCGTAGGCGATCTTCAGCGTGCGGCCGGGCGCGAGGTGGGGAATGGCGAGATCGATGGCTTTGTCGGCGGCGCGTTTGCCGGCGGTGTCGCCGTCATAGCAGAAGATGGGCTCGCCGCCGGAGCGCCAGAGGAGTTGCAGTTGCTCTTCGGTGAGCGCGGTGCCGCAGGGCGCGACAGCGGCGATGCCGGCGCGTTCGAAGGCGATGACGTCGAGATAGCCTTCGCCGACGACGAGGCCGTTGGCTTTGGTGCGCGCCAGCAGTTCGCGCGCTTGCTTGAGGCGATAGAGCACGCGGCTCTTGGAGTAGAGCGCTGACTCCGGCGAATTGATGTATTTGGCCTTGGCGTCTTTCGCGAGCGCGCGGCCGCCGAAACCGATGACTTTGCCTTGCGTATCGGTGATTTCGAAGGTGATGCGGTTGCGGAACGTGTCGATGGCGCGCTTGCCTTCCTCGCCATCGCGCGCGACGCCGGAGGCTACGATTTCTTCCAGCGTGAAGCCTTCGGCTTTCAGCTTGTCGATGGCCCAGGTCCATTCATCGGGCGCAAGGCCGATGCCGAATTGCTCGCATACATCTGCGCCGATGCCGCGCGACGCGAGATACTTGCGCGCGTCTGCGCCGCCGGAGCTGCGCAGCGCATCGGCGTAGAGTTTCGCGGCGCGCGCGGTGATGGCGAGCAGGCGCTTCCTATGATCGTCCTGGCCGCGATCCTGGTAATCGTCCTTCGGCAGCGGCACGCCGGCGTATTCAGCGATCTTCTCCACAGCTTCGGGGAAGGAGAGCCCTTCGAGCTTCATGGCGAGCGTGAAGACGTCGCCCTTCTCGCCGCAGCCGAAGCAGTGAAAGATACCCTTCTGATCCAGGACGTGGAACGACGACGACTTTTCCTGGTGAAAGGGACAGCATGCCCAATAGTCGCCGGCGGCGGGCCGGGACTTGCGCTTGTCGAAGGTCAGTCTTTTGCCGGCGTAATCGGCAATAGAGACCCTGTCGCGCACCTGTCGGAGCAAGGTGTCGGAGAACCGCATCTCAGCCTGAGGGATTGGCGTTAGTGCGTATTATACAGCGATTCGCCGAAACGATTCGGATGGGGCTATTTTAGCTCGGGTTTTCTGCGTGCCCGCGGGGAGCCACATCGGCCCTGTCGCGCTCGTGTGCCGGCGGGTCGCTGGCTGGGAAGCTCTGGTCGACCGCCTCATCTACCTCGTCCCACGTCTTGGGCGGGTTTTCCATCGCAGCCGGGCCGGCGTCCCGCACGAGTGGAAGAGGATGCGTACCCATCCCCAACAACATGGTTCTCGCGCGGGGCCGGCGCAAGCTCAGCTCAGTACGTGCTCGGCGGGTCGCTGGCGGGAAAGCTTTCGTCGGAACGCTGGTCGGTGCGACCCCATTGCCGCAGTTCGTCCCGCATAGCTTCCGGGCCCGCGTCGCGAACCGGCGGCGGCGGCGCGTAGGGTTGCAGTTCCTGACTTTCGCTTTGGCGCTTTTTCATCGCTCGATAGGCGAGCACGCCGACGCCTGCGAGCGCGGCCATTCCAAGTAAACGTCTCATGTGAGGCTCCTTGAGTTGTAACAGGCCAACGCGGGGCAATCCCATGTGGTTCGCCGGTCACGAACACGCGAACTGCGTTACGGCGGATGCTATTGCCGTAAATTCGCCGCGCGCGTACCGCGTCAGATGCGGTGAGGGTTTATGGAGATGAGAACCATGCGTGTGTTCAAAGCTGCGGTGTTTGCGTGCGCCGCGTTCGCTCTGCCGGGCGCCGCCCTGGCGCAAACCCAGGCGCCGGTCGTGGCGCCCGTGCAAGGCACGCTGCTGACGGTAAGCGCCGAAGGGCTGAGCGAAGGTCGGCCGGACATGGCCACCATCAATCTTGGCGTCACCACGGAAGGACAAACCGCACAGGCCGCGCTCCAGGAAAACGCACGGCGCATGCAGGCGCTGACACAGGCGTTGCGGCGCGCGGGCATCGCCGAGCGCGACATCCAGACCTCGAACGTCTCGGTCTATCCACAACAGCAATATCGCGAAAACCAACAGCCGCTGATCACCGGTTACCAGGCGAATAATACGGTCACGGCGAAGGTGCGCAACATCGACAATACCGGCCGCGTGATCGATGCGGCGGTCGGCGCGGGCGGCAACACGGTGAACGGCGTCTATTTCTCGTATCAGGATCCGGACCGCCAGCTCGATGCCGCGCGCCGCGATGCGATCGAAGAAGCGCGCAGGCGCGCCGAACTTTATGCGAGCGCACTGAACATGCGCGTCGCGCGGGTGGTTGCGGTGCAGGAGGGTGGGGGCTTTGCACCGCCGGTGCCGCTTATGGTCACTGGTTCACGTATGGAAGCGCAGGACGCGTCAACACCCATCGCGCCGGGACAAATCGAAACGCGCGTCAACGTGAGCGTGACGTTCGAATTGCGCTAGTAGGCGAAAGCAAGACAAACGAAAGGGCGGCGGAGCGATCCGCCGCCC
>JAEWNX010000100.1 GCA_023461135.1 Pseudomonadota bacterium | reverse complement strand
GGTTACCTTGCGCGCCTCGGCGCGCACTTCGCCCCAGAAGCGGAACGGACCGCCGCCCTTGCGCCGTGGTTCTGTTTCTTGATCGGCAGTGTCCATCGTCATCTGACTTCGTGTCTTCCTTCGCGTTCACATCGGACCGGCGGTGTGCGCCGGCAAGAGCCGGGTGGCAGGAGTTGAGGGCCTCGAACCCACGACCTACGGTTTTGGAGACCGTCGCTCTACCAGCTGAGCTAAACTCCTATACCGCCCCCGCCGCCCTGCCGGGCGGCTGGCGTCGCTGGGCATGGCGGAGAATACGGCCGCGCCTTCTCGCGCGCCGGTCCAGGCCGGGGCTTATGCCCGAACGACCCAGGCGCGGCAAGCCGCACTGCTCATCCAAATTGCCGAACCGGCCCTAGGAACATACCTAGAACGCTATGCAGCTCCGCGACGAGCTTTGCCAATGCGGCCAAGGAATGCAGTTCGCCCGCCTCGTCGCCGACCTTGAGGCCGCCCGGCTCGCGGCAGCGTCACCCTCCGCGAGCTGCGCGCCGGCGACTTATTCTTCCCCGTCGTAGAGCACTTCCCACGTGTGCCCATCCGGATCTGTGAAGTAGCCCGAATAGACACCGTCCTCGTCCACCGGCGCAGAGACATGCGCGCCAGCCGCTTTCGCCTTCGCCATGAAGCTATCGACATCGGTTTTGCTGTCGGCAAAATAGCTGATGATGGTCTCGGCCGCCCCGCGCGCCGCCGGGCGATGGCCGACGCGCTCCACGTACGTGCCGAACTCGCTTCGGTCGAGGATCACGAAATACACGCCGTCGAGCTCGAACGCGGCGTGCTCGTCATCGCTCTCTTCGACCGTGAGACCGAGGCCATCGCGATAGAATGTCAGCGACTTCTGCAGATCGTCGACAGGAAAGGTTACGCATGAAATCGCCGCGGGCATGGCCATCACCTCCTGGGAACGCGTTCTCGCGCCGGAAGGCGCAAGCGATGGAGGGATTCTACACGCGCGCAAAGCGCGGCGTCAGCGTCCGACGACGACTTCTCCCCCGCCAAGCACGCGCCGGCTGACCTGTCCGCTCACATGCCTGACGCGAACGTCGCCGCCGCCGAGGACTACCGCGTCAAGCCGTTCGGCCGAGCCGTTGTGAGTAACATCGCCCGCGCCGGCTATGGCGACGCTCAGCGTGCTCGCATGCCCGTCGCGGATGATCACGTCGCCCGCGCCTTGCAGCGCGATGTTGGTGGGTCCATCCGCACGCGCAGCGACGAAATCGCCCGCCCCCGCGATGGACACGGTCAGGCCCGAGCGCACCACGCCCACCACCACATCGCCCGAACCGGCGACCCGAACGTCCGCCTGGCCCGCTTCGTAGAGCCGAAGGTCGCCGGTCCCAGAAACCGCAACGTCGGCCAGGCCCTCCACCCGCACGATATCGGCGTCGCCGCATCCTTCGAGACGCACCTGCGCGCTCTGCGCCGGTGCAAGGTGCAGTCGCACGGCGCCGCCGGCGGTCACGACGGCGCGCTCCGGCACGCGCAGCTCGATCACCGGCAACTCGCCGCCATGCAGCCGGCCTTGGCGGCTCGTCACCACCTCGAAATCACCGCCGTTCACCCGACACGACCGGATCTGGCGGCGCAGGCCGCCGTCAATCGTCAGCCGCCCGCGGCTGACGCGCACATCCAGCGCGGGCAATCGCCCCTCGTTCACTATTGAAACAGCTACGTCGGCGCGGATCTCCGGCCGCACCCGCACGAGGGCCGCTGCATCGCGAAGGACCACTTCGGTAGCGTTATGGCGCGCCCATTGCTGCGCTGCCGCATCTGGCGCGGCCGGCGCCGCCGGAACCGCTGGCGGGGTCTGAGCGGCTGCCTGCGGCGCAAACCCGGACACAGCCAACACAAGCGCAACGGCAAGGCGGGGTCCTAGGCGCATAAGGTCGTGCCCTCCTTCGAGCTGCTGGTCCGTTCGTACTTTGGATGCGCGCCATCCACCGGTTGGATGCGATGTCCCGCTTTCCCCCACTTCACGAATCCCGGTCCGCCTAAACTGTGACTTTCGCGCATCGGCAGGCCTTAATCGTTAACGGCGTCAGGGTGTGGAATTGCCGCTTACAGGCCGCGGGAGCATCAGTTCCGCACCCAGAACGGGTGATCACTACAGGGGTACACGATAATGCGTAATTGGATCATCGGCGCGGCCGCCGCGGTGGCGGTTGTGGCTGCGCCGAGCGTCGCCGCGGCCAATGGCTACGTCGGCGTTGTTTACAGCAATTCGGATTTCGGCGGCGGTGACGACGTCGAATCCTGGGGCGCGGAAGGCGCCGTGGCGTTTGCGGGCTCGGGCTCGATCGTGTTCGAAGTCGACGCCGCTATCGGCACGACTGACGACAGCGGCTCAGGCGATGACGAAACGAGCTACGGCCTCGTCGGTCACATCTACGGCCGCAACAGCGACCATCTCTTCGGCGGCTTCGTCGGCATCGCCGGCGGTGAAGACACCGAAACCTGGATCGCGGGGCTCGAAGCCAGCAAGTTCTTCTCGCAATGGACGCTCGCGGGCGCGCTCTTCTACGGCAACAATGACGACTTCGACACCGATGGCTTCGGCGCCAACGTCGAAGGCCGGGTGTTCCTGAACGACAATTTCCGTCTGAACGGCAACATCGGTTGGGTCTCGGTCGATGATGGCGTCGATGAAGACGACGCGATGCTCTACGGCGTGGGCGGCGAATTCCAGTTCGCCACCTTCCCGATCAGCATCGGCGCTGGCTGGTCGACCATCGACTTCGACGGCGGCGATGTCGACACTTGGTCGCTCGGCGTGCGCTACAACTTCGGCGGCCAAACGCTGATGGATCGCGACCGCAACGGCGCGAGCCAAGCTTCGGTCATCGGCCTCGCGAACGCCTTCTGATAGAACGACGTACGCAGTCACTACCTCAACGCCCCGGCTTCGGCCGGGGCGTTTTTCATTTGCGTCCCCCGTTAACGAGAGTGTTGCGCCGGAATCACACACGCGCCCAACGGCGATACCCGCGGTTCCGAATTAAGACCTCGGTAACCGTCCCGCGACAATTGTCTCGCCCGCGCCGACTGGCCGGCGACCTTATAAGGAAACGGGACATGAGAAAGCTTCTGTTGGGCGCCGCGGCGGCGGTCGCAATTGCTGCGCCGTCTGTGGCGTCGGCGGACACCAACGCTGTGGTCGGTTTGCAATACAGCAACACCGATTTCGACACCGGGGACTTCGACCGCTACGGACTTGTTGGCGCCTTCAGCCACGACCTGAACAACGGCGCCGTGCTGCAGATGGACGGCGAAATGGGCCGCGTCGACGCCGGCGGCTGCTGCCTCGGCAACAGCTACGGCGCTGTGCATTATGGCTGGCGCAATGACTCGCACGCGTTCGGCGGCTTCGTCGGCTTGACCGACTTCTTCGTCGCGTCCGGCTTGGGGCTCGGCCTGGAAGGCCAGCTCTTCCTCGGCAGCTTGAACCTCAACGGCTCGATCGGCCACGTCGACTTCGACGACTTCGATCTCGATGCGTCCATGGCGCAGGTCGATGCGGCGTACTTCCTCACGCCCAATCTTGCGATTACGGGTTTGGTCGCTTTCGCTGAAGCGGACTTCAGCGGCACCGACACCGACTGGACCACGCTTGGTGTTGGTGGCGAGTGGCGCTTCGACGGGTCGCCCTTCAGCATCAACGCCGGCTATCGCAACCACGACTTCGACGGTGGCGATGCGGACACCTGGACGCTCGGCGTCGCGTGGGATCTCGGCACGGCCAGCGTGCAAGACCGCACGCGTTCGGGCGCGGGCTTCGGCGGCGCGCGCAACATGTTCGACGTGATGTCGGTCATCACGCCGTAACGAAATAATCCACAGCCTAAATTGCAGCGCCCCGGCTTCGGCCGGGGCGTTTTGTTTTCGTCGCGTCAATCATGCCATTTGTCGTGCGAGATAAACGGCGTTTCATGTTTCTGTGCCCGCGCCGCCACAGCTCAATCG
>JAEWNX010000099.1 GCA_023461135.1 Pseudomonadota bacterium | reverse complement strand
CGCGCGCCTGAAGCTGCGCGATGCCGATGGCGCCGGTTTCGTCGATGTGCAGCGGGAGCTGCTGCAGCTCCCCCGCTTGTTCGGCGAGCTTCTCGTATTCCTGCTTGGAAATCTTGCCGCGCCGGATGCGGTCGCTCTCGATGCCGGCGGCGTCGGAAAGCAAGCGCGTGGCGAGCTGTTCGGCGCTCATTTCGAGCGAGAAGACCGCGACGATGCCGCCCTTGTCTGGCGCTTCATCCATCGTGCCCTCGCGCGTCACCTTGAGACGCTGACGGGCGATATTGAACGCAATGTTGGTGGCGAGCGCCGTTTTGCCCATCGAGGGGCGGCCGGCGAGTATGATCAGGTCGGACTTGTGCAGACCGCCCAGCATGCGGTCCAAATCGTCGAGCTGCGTTGCGAGGCCGGATACGTCCGACTTGCTCTCGTATGCCGCCGCCGCCATTTCGATGGACGTCGTCAAGGCTCGCGAGAAGGGTGAGAAGCCCGCGCTTGCCGTGCCGCTTTCCGCCAATGTGAAGAGCGTGCGTTCGGCCTCTTCGATAATGTCCTTCGCGTCGTGATCTTCCGGCGGGTTCTCCGCCAGATCGGAGATGACGTTGCCGACGCGGATGAGTTCGCGCCGCAGCGCCAGATCGTAGATCAGAGCCGCATAGGATTGCGCTTGTGCTGAGAGGGGCGCGGCCGCCTCCATCAGCTTCATCAGATAAACGGCGCCGCCGATTTCCTTGATGCCGCCGTCCTTGGCGAAGCGCTCTTTCAGCGTCACGCCATCGGCGAGTTCGCCCGCCGAAATGAGCTCGGCGCACGCCTGGAAGATGCGTCCGTGCACAGGGTCGTAGAAGTGCTTGTCCTGTAACAGCGGCGTGATGCGGTTGTACGTCTCGTTGTCGAACAGGATCGCGCCAAGCAGCGCCTGCTCGGCCTCGAGGTTATGCGGCGCCACGCGCGGGAGCGGCGCGGCCGGCGGCACAGCCAAGGGCAGGGATTGCTGGTTCGACATCGGCGGCAATCTGGGGCGATTCGAGACCGCAACGATTAAAGCGTGCGGCCTATGCCCAAGATATTCTGAGTCGTGCGGCCGTTATCACCGTTGACGGTGTGCAACGAATCTCGTTGGCGATGCGAATCGATCAGTCGAAAATGTCGAACAGATCGAAGCCGCCACGACGCCGGCGTTGACCTTGTTGGCCGTAACCCTGCTGCCCATAGCCTTGTTCGCCACGCTCGCCGCGCTCACCATATTCGCCACGTTCGCCGTACTCACCGCGCTCACCATACTGCTGTTGGTATTGCTGTTGTTGCGGCGGACGTTGTTGCGGCTGCGGCGCTTGCGGCGCCATGGCGGCGGCTTGCGGCGCTTCGGCGGCGAACGCATCGCGCGCGCCTTGCATCAGCTTTTCCAGTTCGCCGCGATCGAGCCACACGCCGCGGCAGGTCGGGCACATGTCGAACTCGACGCCGTTGCGGTTCATCGTTGTCATCGACGCATTGTCGTTCGGGCACATGAGCAAGGGCATCAGGTTTCTCCTTCTTTGTATTCAAGTAGCGGCGCGCGCCGCGTTCGCCAGAGGGAATAGAGGATTCCGGCCGCAAGGATGGCGAACGTGACGCCAAGCGACCATTGGACCGGGAATTTGGCGAGGCCCAGCGCATCGGCGATGAAGATCTTGCCGCCGATGAAGATGAGCAGCACCGCCAGCGCCTGTTTCAGGTAAGCAAACCGGTGCAGCACCGCCGCCAGCGCGAAGTAGAGCGCGCGCAGGCCAAGGATAGCGAAGATGTTGGAGGTGTAGACGATGTAGGGATCGGTGGTGATGGCGAAGATCGCCGGCACGGAGTCGACGGCGAAGATGATGTCCGCCACTTCGATCATGATGAGCGCCAGGAAGAGCGGCGTCATCAGCACTTCCGTCGTGCCGGGCCGGGCGCTGGGTTGACGCACGAAGAAGCGCTCGCCGTGCAGCGTGTCGGTCATTTTGAAATGACGCTTGGCCCAGCGATAGAGCGGGTTTTCCGACAACGGCTTTTCGTGTTGCATCACCAGCATCTTGACGCCGGTGAGCACCAGGAACACGGCGAACAGGTAAAGCACCCAGCTGAACTGCGTGACCAACGCCGCGCCCACCCCGATCATCAGCGCGCGTAGCACGATGACGCCAAGAATGCCCCAGAACAGCACGCGGTGCTGATATTCGCGCGGTATGGCCAGAAAACTGAAAATCGTGGCGATGACGAAGACATTGTCCATCGCCAGGCTCTTTTCGACGATGAATCCAGTCACGTATTCGACCGCCGCCCGGTCGCCGAGTTGGAGCCAGACGAAACCAGCGAACGCAAGGCCGAGCGTAATGTAGAACGCCGAGAGCACTAAGCTCTCGCGCACGCCGATTTCCTTGCTGCCTTTGTGAAGAACGCCAAGGTCGAAGGCCAAGAGCAGGCCGACGATCGCTATGAAGGCTAGCCACATCCAAACCGGCTGGCCAAGGAAGAGGCTTTGCAGCGCTTCCATGTTTCCCTCGCTCCCGAGGGGTGGCGCGCAGCAGGGAGACGGCCGTCCGAACCTGCATCGAGCTCACCCGATGCGGTCCGACATCACGATGCACAGGCATCGCCAGAGGGGCCCGGTCCCGCGCGCCTCAGATGGATCGGCCCCGCCAATCCGCAAGGGGGGGCGGGAGACTTTTTTCACCGCAAAAGAAAAGGCCCCCGCACGGTGAGGTGCGCGGGCCGATCTGTCGTGAACTTACGTTTACTCCGCGCGCGCCGCCGGGTCGTTGGTGATCGAGGCTGCGGCCAATTCCTTGGCGGCGGCTTCGGCCTGGGTGCGCTCGGCTTCGATAGCGGAGGCGATGACGTTTTCACCGCGCGCTTGGCGCTCGGCCTCGTCCTGGCTGCGCGCCACATTGACCTTCACGTTGGCGTACACTTCCGCGTGGAGGCGGATGCGCACGTCATGAACGCCGATGGTCTTGATCGGCTTGTCGAGCACGATTGAGCCG
>JAEWNX010000098.1 GCA_023461135.1 Pseudomonadota bacterium | reverse complement strand
ACGCTGCGCGGCCTAGAGCACGCGCAGCGTCCACAGTGCTAGTGCGAGATCGGAATGCGCTTGGCCTGTTGTCGTGCGCGCTCCGTCTTCGGCAGCGTGACGGTCAAGACGCCATTTCGGAACGTGGCGTTGGCCCGTTCGTCGTCGACTTCCGCCGGCAAGGCGATGTGACGTTCGAAGCGCCCGTAGGAGAGCTCGCTGTACTGCCGCTCGGCGTCGTCGAACTCAGTGCGCTTCTCGCCGCGCAGGACGAGAACATTGTCTTCGACGCGCAATTCGACGTCATTCTCCTCAAGCCCGGGAAGCTCGGCGGTGACGCGCACCTCCTTGTCACGATCGACGACTTCGACTTGAGGCCAGCTCAATCCGCCTTGACTAAAGGGGGGAAGGCCAAAGTTTCGGAAGGCGTCATCGAACAGACGGTCCATCTCGCGCCGCAGCGTGAAGAAGGGGCTCAAAGCCGCATCATGATGAGGCTCGCCTTGGCGCGCAGGCGCGCGCGAGCGGCCCCACGGGATCAAGTCTCTCATGGTCTTCTCCTTCGAAGCCTTAGGCCGCATCCTCGATCTCGGCGTCGCTTTCGCGCGCCTCGTTCGCGACACGGGCCTGGCTTCTGCCGATCTCGATCCGCCGCGGCTTCATCGCCTCGGGGATCTCGCGCTCGAGTTCGATGCGCAGGAGACCATGTTCCAGAGAGGCGCCCATCACCTTCACGAAGTCGGCGAGATCGAATTGGCGGCGGAACGCGCGCTGGGCGATGCCGCGATGAAGGAAATTGCGGCCGCTTTCGTTGTCGCTCTTCCGGCCTTCCACCAGAAGCGCATTGGGTTCGGCCATGATCGTGATGTCATCTTGGCCGAAGCCGGCAACCGCCATGGTGATGGAATAGCGGTCCTCGTCGAGGCGCTCGATGTCGTAAGGCGGCCAAGCTTCGTCGAACTCCGGACGCTGCGGCGCGCCGAGCAGATCGAGCATGCGGTCAAAGCCGATCGATGACCGATAATAGGGGGAAAAGTCGTAGGTCCTCATCTCCATATCCTCTTGCAAAGCAACATGGGTCACGAGGAGCGCCGGACGTCGCCGGCGCCCGCGGCCGGGCCCTCTCCGGCGCCCGGCGCACAATGAGTTAGTGAGGTCAAAAAGGCCTTCAAGACCCAGCAAAAGGCGCGATTTCAGATTTTTTTGCCACCCGAACTTGCCCCCTAATCGGCCTTAGGCCCCGGGCCGATCTTTGGTCCGCTTCGGGGCAGAAGCAGACTCCCCTGCCTTTCACACCGCGGCCACTGCCCTGACGTGGCCGTCGGTGTGGGCGAGGATGCGGCGGGCGGCGCCGGGCCAAGTGGTGAGGTCGAGGGTCATGCGCAAGCTGTCGCGCACGCCGTCGGTGAGCGCTTCGGGTTCCAGGCGGATCCAGGCGAGCGGCGCGTCGGGCGTGGCGCTTTCGCCGGCTTCGCGGATGGCGGCAACGATGGCGGCGCGTGCGTCGCGCGGCGGGTATTGCAGGAAGATGGAGTGATAGACGATCGTGGCCGCATCGCGCGCGCGGGCGCTGAGTTTCTGTTTGAGCCAGACGGCGGCGTCGGCGCGTTCGACTTTCACGTGTGACTGCCGCGCGAGTTCGACGGCGCCGTCAAAGCGGGCGAGGCGGTCGGGCTGATCGGGCCAGATGTAGGAGCGTAGGCGCAGGAGCTCACCGGGATCGTTGATGTCGAGCGGATTGAGGTCGCACGCGGCGCGATGGCGGACGTTGGGCTGCGCTTGGATCGCGGGCGGGGGCCCGTTCCAATCGGTATCGATTCGCACGGGACTATCGCCGCCCCACTCCCAAGTCTTCGTGCTGTAATGGAACCGGTCCCAACTGAGATTGAGACCAGCGCTGGCGCCGATCTCGAGCATGTCGATCGGACCTTGCCAGTTTTTCGCGAACGCGAGGAAGCCGGCGAGCAGCGCAATCGAGCGGCGCACTTCGTTGGTCTGTGGCGCGGACCGAATGAACTCGGCAACCCAATCGCGTTCGCGCGCGAGGAAATCCCGCGCGACCGGCCAGACATCATCCATGCGCCATTCGGCGCGCGCGTTGGGGTAAAGATTAGCCAGCGCCGGATCGCGACCTGAGAGCGCGGCGGCGTGCAGCGCGCCGGTCAGGCGGAGCGAAAGCGCATCGGCGCGCGGATTGGTGGGCCAGTCGCCGACCAGTACCGCGACAGGGCCGCCGCTTTCCAAGTCTTCGGCAAAGCAGCGGATCAGTTGGCCGGTGAACGGCGAACCGTACGCTTCGCAGAACACGGCTTGCTCGTTGAAGTGCGCGAGGACGTCGGCGTTCACGGACCTCGCCGCTCCAACAACGTGACGTGACCGTTGCGCACCTCCCAAACGCCGGTCTCCGCACCCACCGCCAACGGCACTCCGTGCGACAAGTTCAGGAAAACATGCGTCTCCGTCGGCAGCGGCGAGGTGATGTGCGTAAAGAAGAGCATCGCCACGCCCTGCTCCTGCTGTAGCGCGAGACACGAGCGGCTGAAGGTTTGACTCTCCACCACCCGCTGCGCATCGATGTCGACCGCGTGCTTGACGAAACCGCCGACGCGCACGTTCCCGAGCACGGTCGTTGCGGGCATCAGATACACGTCAGCGTCCGCCTCGCCCGCTCCGTCGTGCGGCAAGACGGCGACATTGTAGGGCTGCTCACAGATCGCTGCCGGCGCGGCCAGGGCGACGTTGCGGGCTTCAAACAGACGCCGGCGCATCTCATCGAGAGGGGCGGATATTGTGGCATGATCTGTCAGCGCGCCGCCGCGGAACGTCGAGCGGTGCACGCTCCAAAGCTCGTCGCCCCGCTGTGCGATGAAATCGACGACGACCGCGTCGCCCTCGCGAAGCGTGACCCAGCCGCGCAAATTGGCGACATCCTCCTGTGGGATTTCCAGTCTTGCCTCATCGGTGGCCAGCCACGCCGCCCGGTCGTGCTCGTAGAGGTCCCGCCCGATGCGTTCGACGCGGTCGAGCTCCGCGCGCTCGGCTGCAGTTTGCGCGAAGGCTGGCGCGGCGTGAAGCACCGCCGCCAGCCCGAACAACGCAGCGAGAACACGCCCCCGCACGTCAGCCCTACCGTTCCACAGCGAGGGCGATGCCTTCGCCGCCGCCGATGCAGAGCGAAGCCACGCCGCGCTTGGCGTTCTGCGCTTCCATGGCGGCGAGCAGCGTGACGAGGACGCGCGCGCCGCTGGCGCCGATCGGGTGGCCGAGCGCGCAGGCGCCGCCATTGACGTTGAGCTGGTCGAGGCCGATGCCGAGCTCCTTCATCGCGATGAGCGGCACGACGGCGAAGGCTTCGTTGATTTCCCAGAGATCGACGTCGCTCACTTTCCAGCCGGCGCGTTGCAGCGCTTTCTGGATCGCGGGCACGGGCGCGGAGGTGAACTTCGACGGCTCCTGCGCGTGCGAGGATTGCGCGACGATGCGGGCGATCACTTGCTTCCCCTGCTTCTCCGCGTCGGCCCGGCGCATCAGCACGAGCGCGGCGGCGCCGTCGGAAATGGCGGAGGCGTTGGCGGCGGTCACGGTGCCGCCTTCGGTGAAGGCGGGCTTCAGGCCGGGGATTTTTTCCGGCTTGGCTTTGCGCGGCAGTTCATCGGTATCGATCACGCCAGCCTTGGTCTCAACGCTGATGATCTCGCGCTTGAAGCGGCCTTCTTTCGCGGCGGCCTGCGCACGCGACAGCGTTTCGAGCGCGTAGGCGTCCTGCTGCTGACGCGAGAGCTGATATTCCTTGGCCGACTGATCGGCGTAGACACCCATGGCGAGGCCTTCATACGCGTCTTCGAGGCCGTCGAGCGCCATGTGGTCGAGCATCTTGTCATGGCCGTACTTCTTGCCGCTGCGATGCGATGTGAGCAGGAACGGCGCGCGCGACATGCTCTCCATGCCGCCGGCAACGATGGTGTTGGCTTCGCCGGTCAGCAGTGCCTGGCGCGCCATCGCGACGGCTTGGAGACCGGAGCCGCACATCTTGTTCAGCGTCACCGCTTCGGTGGATTTCGGCAGTCCGGCGTGGATCGCGGCTTGGCGCGCGGGCGCCTGGCCCTGCCCCGCGCTCAGCACATTGCCCATGATGATCTGATCGGGATCGCGCACGCCGGCTTCCTGCACAGCGGCCTTCACCGCGATGGCGCCGAGATCGGGTGCGGCGTAGCCGGAGAGTTCGCCTTGCAGGCCGCCCATCGGCGTCCGGGCCATGCCGACGATGACGATGTCTTCACTCATTGCGATTTCTCCGGACGGATGATCATGCAGGTGGATGTGCCGTGTGCGTAGAGCTTGCCGTTCATGTCGGTGAGCTTGGCTTCGGCGGTGAGAATGGTGCGGCCTTGCGCGAGCACGCGGCCTTCGCAGCGCAGCTTGCCGGTGGCGGGCGTGATGGCGCGCACGAAATTGGCTTTGGTCTCGAGCGTGCCGTAGCCGACATTGGGCGGCAGGGTGGTGTGTCCGGCGGCGCCGCAGGCGCTGTCGATCAGCGTGAGCGCCCAGCCGCCGTGCACGGCGCCCATCGGATTGAGGATGCGGTCGCTCGGCTCGCCTTCGAAAACGACACGCCCCTCTTCGGCTTCCGCGAGCCAAAAGCCGAGCGTTGTTGAAATGCTCGGCTGCGGAAATTTGCCTTCGAGGATGCCGCGAATGGCCTCAAGCCCCGTCAGCCCGGCGAAGTCGGACATTTGCGTCATGCCGTTTCCTTGATCCAGCCGCCGCCGAGGACGCGCGTGGAGTTTGTATCGTAGAACACCGCGGCTTGCCCAGGCGCCACGCCTTCTTCTGGGGTGGCGAGGAGCACGCTGTAGTTTGCTCCCCCGCACGCGGGGGAGCTGTCACGCGAAGCGTGACTGAGGGGGCGGTGCGCGGCTGTGCTTGCAGGCGATTGCGTGTCGTCGCCCCCTACCCGGTCTTCGGCCGTGCTTCCCCCGCATGCGGGGGAAGAAACGTAAAGCCTTGCCGGCACGGGCGGTCGCGTTGAGCGCACGCGGACGAGGATGTCGCGGCCGTTGGGCGGCGTTTCGCCTTCGCCGATCCAGTTCACGTCCTTCAGCATAATGCGCGACACACCGAGCGTTTCGCGCGGGCCGACGATGACGCGCTTGTTGGCGGCGTCGAGCTTGACGACGAACAGCGGCTCGCCGGTGGCGACGCCAAGGCCGCGGCGTTGGCCGACAGTGAAATTGATGACGCCGCTGTGTTGGCCCATCACGCGGCCGTCGACGTGAACGATCTCGCCCGGTTCGATGGCGCCGGGGCGCAGCTTTTCGACGACGGCTTGGTACTTGCCTTGCGGGACGAAGCAGATGTCTTGGCTATCCGGCTTCTCCGCAACGCGCAGACCGAGTTCGGCGGCGAGTTCGCGCACGCGGCTTTTCGGCAAGCCGCCGAGCGGGAAGCGCAGGAAGGCGAGCTGCTCGCGCGTGGTGGCGAACAGGAAATAGGTTTGATCGCGGCTGGCGTCGGCGGCGCGGTGGAGTTCGGGGCCTTCATCGCCTTCGATGCGTTGCACGTAGTGGCCGGTGGCGAGGCAGTCGGCGCCGAGGTCTTCGGCGACGCGCTTCAGATCCTTGAACTTCACCGATTGATTGCAGCGCACGCACGGGATGGGCGTGGCGCCGGCGAGGTACGTGTCGGCGAAGTCTTCCATCACGGCGTGGCGGAAGCGGCTTTCGTAATCCAAGACGTAGTGCGGGAAGCCGACCGCATCGGCGACGCGGCGCGCATCGTGGATGTCCTGGCCGGCGCAGCACGCGCCCGGCTTGTTGACGGCGGCGCCGTGGTCATAGAGCTGCAGCGTGACGCCCACGACGTCGTAGCCCTCGCGCGCCAGCATCGCGGCGACGACGGAGGAATCCACGCCGCCAGACATCGCCGCCACCACGCGCGTTTGTGACGGCGGCTTGGCAAAACCGAGCGAATTGAGGGTGTGCGCGCCCGCCTTTGGCGGGGCCAGAATGGTGTCCATGATCTCCTCCCCCTGGGGTCAAGGCCCAGGGCGATGGCTCATAGATATTTCAGCAGGGACAATTGCGAAAGGTCCGAGAAGGTTTTTGCCGCAGCTTCGTACTGGACCAGGAGCGCGCTGAGCTGGACCGAGACCATGGCGATGTCCGCATCGGCCTGCTCACCGATCTCCTTCAGCAGGAGATTGGAGCGCTGCTCAAGCCGCACGCGCTCGGCGTCGAACCGCTTCTGTAGCTGGCCGGCGCGGCCCTCTTCGTTGGTGAATTTGTTGGATTCGGCGTCCAGCCGGTCGGCGAGCTGCTGCAGCGCGGCGCGATCAGCGCCGCTGATCGGCTGGCCGATCTGACCGCCTGCCGCGTCGATCAGATCGGCAAGATCGGCCAGCGTGTCGAACAGCCCCTGCGAGAGTTCGGAAGCCTTGGCCGACAAGACGATCGGATCGCCGACGCCGAGATCGAGCACTTGGTGACGATCCGCCTCGTCGAAAATGTCATTCGGTCCGGTCGCCGCCTGGAGCTGATCGAGCGTGGAGATTCTGATTGGTCCCTGCCCTTGGCGCTCGCCGGCGAACAGGGGCTGGCCGTTCCAGGATTCGTTGAGGGCGGAAACGACGCTGGAGAAGGAAAGATCGAGTTCGGTGGCGATGCCGCGTCCGTCGTTGGCGCTGATGGCTTCGCGAATGGCTTGCGCGAGCAGGCCGGCGCCTTCCGCGACTTGGCCGAGCGCGGCGCCCTGCACGCCGAAGCGCGCTTGCAGTTGATTGATCACGGATGCGCGTGAATCGGCGTTGGCGCGCATCGATTGCGCGTTGAGCAGGCGGCTCGAGGCGCCGCCGAAGCCTTGCAGATCCTTCGCTTCGCGGCCCGACGCCACCTTCGCCTGCAGCGCCGAGAGCTCCTGCGTGATGCGCCGGATGTCGAGCTGGGCCTGGGTGGTGAAGCGAAGGGTTAGCGGGCCGCTCACGGCGTTCTCCTATCAGCGGTAGCCAATGGCCATGAGGATATCGAGCATATCGGTCGCGGCCTGGATTACGCGCGCGGCGGCGGCGTAGGCGTTTTGATACGTGGTCATCTTTAAGAGTTCGTCGTCGAGGCTGACGCCTTCGATTTGCGCGCGACGGTCGGTGGCGGCGGTGGCGACGGCTTGGGCGCCCTTCGAGGCGCGCTGTGCGTCCGATGCCAGACGGCCCGCTTCGCCGCCAAGGCGCGCGGCGTAGATGCCAAGGGACGTCGATTGCGCCGTCAGCACGCCCGCGGCGGGGAAGCCGCGTATTGAATCGCGCGCGGCCACGAGCGCCGAGGCGCCGCGATTGTCGCCAGCTTCAATGATGCGATCGCCGATGGCGGCGGTGAGATCGGGGCGGCCGACGGCCAGCAAACCTGGATCGGCGGATATGGCCGAGTCGACATTGATCTCCATCGCGCGCGCGGAGGTGGAGACGTCGGAAAGGCCGTGCAGCGCGGAAAACGACACGCCCGTCGTGCCGCGTTGCGTGGAGTCCGACACCAGCGTGATCTGGAACGCCGGATTGTTGGCGAAGCTGATGCGACCGGTTACGGCGTCTTGCGAGAACGCGCCAAATTCGCCAAGCCCTGTGCCGTTCGCATTGAGCGCCGCGATGAGATTGTTCCAGTTCGAGCCGCCCGCGGCGAGCGCGCCTGAAATGTTCACGGTGCGCGTGGCGATGAACCGGCCGAACGAGTCGCGCACCTGGTAGGTGATTGCGCCGCCCGACTGCAGCCCGTGCGCGTCCGTGCCGTCGACGCCGCTTTCGAAGAAGATTGGCGTTGGCCGCGAGACGAGATCGTTGAGGCCGAAGAAATGCGCAAAGCCGCGGCCCGCGCGATCGCTTGGATCGTTGGGATCCTGCTGCACGACAAGGCCCCCGCCATTGCCGACGCTCATCGCCAACACGCCCGCGCTGAAGCTGGCGCTGCCGGCGGGCGTGGCGGCGGCGAGCGCAGTGTTCATGGCGTTGGCAAAGGCGGCGATCGCGCCGCCGCCGAAATTGTAGACGGCCGCTGGCGATTCACCGGTGATCGTTCGCGCGTCGAAGTCGATAGTGAGACGCTGACGCAGATTGCCGGATGCGTCCGTGACCGCGACAATCGCTTGGCCAGTCATGGCGAGGGCGTCCGAGCCCAATAGGCCGGTCTGCCGGCCGGTGAGCTGGCTCACCGCGGGCGATGACGCGTTCTCATTGTGCACGGCGTTGAGCGCATCGCCGAGCGCGGCGGCGAAGCCGCCAAGCGCTTCGCTGAGGCCGACGAGATCGTGGTCGCGCACCTGCAACAGGCCTTTGAGCTCGCCGCCCAGCAGGAACGGTTCGAGATTGGACTGCGTGCCCAGGTCCTCGTTGATGCTGATCACGCCGTGCGTCGCGAAGGGCGAAGAGTTCGGCGTGTAGCTCAACTGCGCGGCCCTGAGGCCGACGAGCAGCGCGCCGCCGCTGGTGCGCACATGCACGCCGCCTTCCGGCACGGGCGAGACGCGCACGTCAAGGATCGCGGATAGTTCGTCGATCAAAGCAGATTGCGCGTTTTCAGCCGAACTGGAATCGGCGCCGGTCCGCTTGTTGAGACGGATCTCGTCATTGAGCGCGGCAATCCGATCCATCAGGCTCTGCGCTTCGCTGACGGAATCGGAAATGCGCTGATCCGCCTCGACGATCAGATCCTGCAGCGACTGGCCGATGCGGTGGATCTCGCCGAACATCGATTGCAGCGTGGAGACCGCATCGACACGGCGCAGCGTGGACGACGGATCGACGCCGAGTTCGGTGAGCGCGGACCAAAAATCGTCCAGCATCGCAAACATGGAAGTGTTGCTCGCGGGATCGCCGAAATTCGATTGGGCGCGCGCGAGCAGATCGGCGCGCACGGAGGCGGCGCCGTGTGCGGCGGTGGCGATGTAGCTGGCGGTCGCGAGGAAACGGTCGGCCGCGCGCTGGACGCCGCTGACCTCCACGCCGGCGCCCGCACCAAGCTGCGTGCGCGGCGCGAGCGTGACGTCGGTGCGCACGTAGCCGGGCGTGTTGGCGTTGGCGATGTTGTTGGAAGTGACGCCCAACGCCGTCTGCGCGGCGCGCAGACCGGAGAGGCCCGAGAGTAGGACGGTGGTCAGGCCCACCATGGCGGGCCTCCCGGCAGAAGGCGCCCGGCGCCCGGCTCTTTTTGCCGAGTGGCGGCGCCCGCGGACGCGCGCGCACGTGAAGGCGCAAGTGCTTGACCCAGCACAATTTTCTCCGGCGCATGCGGGGTTGGTTGCAGGTGAATCCGCGCGCGCTTGGCGTGTCCTTCGCAAGCCTGGGGCCATGGTAAACGGGGCGGCAGAAGCTGCCGGGCTGGGTGGCGCTATTTGCCGGGACCGGCGCCGGACGCGCACGCCTCTCCGTTGTTTTTATAAGATTTTTCTTGGTTATCCGACTGGCCCGGGGCTTGCTCGCGTCTCTGCGCCGCGCTCGAGGACAAGCGAACGCGGCTTGGGGGATTCATGGACTTCGCGGCCGACGCCGTACTCGACGCCAGACCGCCTGCCCGGCCAGCGCCCACGCGCGCGCCGGCGGAAGGTGATGGACCGAGCTTCGAGGAGCATCTCGACGCGGCGACGCAGGAACCCGCAACGCCGAGCGAGAAGGCGGCGCCCGCCGATCAACCGCGCGAACTGAGTGCTGAGAGCGAGAGTTCAGAGCCTGCCGACTCCCTGCTAGGCGGCGAGATTGCGGCGCCGCCGGCACAGCAGCAGACCGCGGAGCAGACGAACTCGCCCGTCTTTCTCCAACTGATCGCGGACAACGTTTCGCCCGTTCAACCCATCGAAGCGCAACCTCAGACCGCCGCGCCCAACCCAGCGCCTACAGCGGCGGCGCCGAGCGCGCCAACGCAGCCGGCAACGCCTGGGCCCGTGCAGGCGGCAGCGAACGCGGAATGCGCCAACGCCGCTGCGCCGGTCGCGGCCGCACCGACATCAAAGCCGGATGGACAGAAGAACGCCGCGCAAGCTGAGAAAGGCGTGACGCCCGCACCGCAGGCGGCGCAAGCCGCGTCTTCTACCCCGCAAACAACACCCCCGGCGCCTGCTCCCGTCATTGCCGCAGCGTCCGCACCAATTGCAGAGACGACTGACGTGTCGCCGACGATGGCGCCGGTCCCGGCGCAGCCCGCGCCCGACCAGGCTGCGCGTCAGCCCAAGGCGGCGCCGGCGCACAATCAAGCCAAGTCAGACGGCGCTTCAACGGCGGATCACGCCGCGCCCACGCCAACCGCCGCGCCGCGCACGAC
>JAEWNX010000097.1 GCA_023461135.1 Pseudomonadota bacterium | reverse complement strand
TGTTCACCGACGTGCGCATGCCCGGCAGCATGGATGGGCTCAAACTGGCGGCGCTGCTGGAGAGCATGTACCCCGACATGCACATCATCATTTCCTCGGCCTATATCGGCCGCACCGATTTGAAGATGGCGGTGAACTTCATCGCCAAGCCGCTCGATCCCGCGATCATCGCGCGCACGATCAAGAAAGTGCTGAACCGCCCGACGCCGACGACCGATCGCGTTTCCGACAAGTGAAAGGCCCCGCGCACATGATGCGCGATCTCGTCGGGCTCACGCGGATCGTGGAGCTGGCGGCAAAACGCGCACGCAGCGCTTTTTTTAGCGCTCCCCGTCGCGCCTGCTCGCGAGGCGCACGACGTTTCCCTCCGCCTTCGGCAAGCGATGCAGCGCCGCGGCGAGCTTCATCGCCAGCTGCTGATCGTCGAACGGCTTTTGCAAAATCTGATCTTCGTCGAGATCGCTCTTGATGGCCGCGTCCGCGTAACCTGTCGCAAACAGGATCGGAATGTTGGGCCGCCGGATGCGGATTTCGCGAGCCACCTCCGCCCCGTTCATGCCCGGCATGGCGAAGTCCAACAGTGCAAGGTCCACATGCGCGCTGTCCAACAGCTCGAACGCGGCGCCGCCGCTGCCCGCTTCGAGCACGCGATAGCCCAAATCCTTCAGCATGCCGGCCGTCACCTCGCGCACGGCGTTGTCGTCATCCACCAGCAACACCACGCGCTCGCCCGTTTCATACGCGGTGACGATGTTCGCCGCGTGCGCATGCACGGGTTCCTCCAACGAACGCGGCAGATACACTTTGACGCTCGTGCCCTCCCCCAATGCTGTGTCGATGCGCACGCCGCCGCCCGATTGCTTGGCGAGGCCGAACACCTGGCTGAGACCAAGCCCCGATCCCTTGCCTACGCCCTTGGTGGTGAAAAACGGCTCGATCGCCCGCGCCAACACGTCCGGCGTCATGCCCGAGCCCGCGTCCGTCACCGACACCATCACATATTCGCCCGCCGCCGGTTCTTCAGGCCGCTGCGGCGGGCCAAGCGTGACATTGGCCGTCTCGATCACGACGGCGCCGCCCACGTCCATGGCGTCGCGCGCATTGATCGCAAGATTGAGGATCACCAGTTCGATCTGCGTCGGATCGATCATCGCCGGCCAAAGCCGCGGCGCCAGTTGCGTCTCGATGCGCGTCGCCGCGCCCATCGTGCTCTGCAGCATGTCGCGCATGCTGGAAACGGTTTCGTTGAGGTCGACCGCCCGCGGCTCCAGCTTCTGGCGCCGCGCAAAAGCCAGCAACTGCGCCGTCAGCTTCGCGCCGCGCTGCGCCGCCTCCGTCATCATGCCGAGGCGGCGCACCGATTCAGGGTCGGTGATCGTCTTGCGCAAGGCGTGCACCGTGCCCAGCACGACCATCAGCAGATTGTTGAAATCGTGCGCGACCCCCGCCGTCAATTGCCCGATCGCTTCGAGCCGCTGCGATTGGCGCAACACCAGCTCCATCCGCTCCCGCTCCTGGATTTGCGCCGCGAGCTGGCGGTTGGCGGATTCCAGCTCGGCCGTCCGCTCCTTCACGCGCTGTTCGAGCAGCACTTCGGCGCGATGAATTTCCTCCATCCGCTCGCGCGCCTCGTATTGCCGCCAACGTCCGCGCAGCGCAGTGCGCGCCACGCTCACCAAGGTGGTCGGATGGAAGGGCCGCTCCACGAACGTGACGTTCCCGAGCACCTCCGATATGCGCCCCGCCGCCGGATTTCGCTCGACGCTGCCGCCGCGCAGGGCAAGCAGGACGAAGGGAAAGTCAGACCAGGACGGCTGCTGCTCGATCAGCTTGGCGATCTGCGTGAGGTCGCCCTCCCGCAGCGCTTCTTCCACCACCACGGCCGCAGCCGCGCCGCGCTCAAGCTCGGCGCATAAATCGGCAAGGCTGGCGCACGCGTGCGTTGCGATACCGGCTTCTGCTAGGATTCCCGCGGCCACGGCGGCGTCGCGCCCGCCCGGCGCGAGCAACAGCACGCGGTGGGCGGGATCGCCGGCCTTCACGGCCCGGGTTCGCCGAGCAATCCAGCGCCTTTGCCGACGAAGGTTGGCACGCCGCGCAAGACGCCGTGAAAATCCGTCAAGGGTTCGCCGAACGCCAGGCCGCCATGCCCAATGGAGTATTCGCGGATCGTGTTTTCATGCGGCCCGCCGCGTTTCTTGATGACCGAAACCGCGCGGCGCACGCTCCCCAGCGCCTCGAAATAGCGCAGCAGGATTACGGTGTCGGCCAAGTACGTCACATCGACCGGCGCCCTCATCTCGCCGACCAGCCCGTGTTGCGCGACGGTCAGAAACGTCGCTGCGCCCTGCCGGTTGAGATATTGAAGCAACTCGTGCATGTGCAACACGAGATTGTGCTCCTCCGGCATGGCCGCCTGGTAGCCGTTAAGGCTGTCGATCACGACCGTCTTGATCTGACCGTCTGCGACGCATTTGCGAACGCGCGCCGCAAACTCGCCGGGCGCGAGTTCGGCGGCGTCTACCGCGACAATCATCATCTGCCCGGCTTCCTGCATCGCCTCGATATCGATGCCCAGGCCGCGCATGCGGTTGTAGAGGAGGCTAAGCTCCTCGTCGAAGATGAACAGCGCCGCTTTCTCGCCGCGCGCGACCGCGGCCGCTGCGAATTGAATCACGAAAAGGGATTTGCCGGTGCCCGCCGGCCCAAGCACCAGAGCGCTTGAGCCGCGCTCGATCCCGCCGCCCAACAGAGTGTCAAGCTCCGCCACGCCGCTTCCCATCTGCGACCGATCGAACTTTTTGCGATGCTCGGAAGCGACGAGCCGCGGGTGTACGTCCAGCCCGCCGGTCTTGATTGTGAAATCGTGATAGCCGCCTCTGTAACGCCGGCCGCGGTACTTGATGATCCGCACGCGGCGGCGCTCGGCGCCGTATTCTGGCGCGAGTTCTTCCAACCGCACCACACAGTGCGCCACGCTATGCACGGTCTTGTCCAGCATGTCGGTCGTCATATCGTCGAGCAGAACGACGGTCGTATTGCGCTTTGCGAAGAAATGCTTCAGCGCCAGAACCTGGCGGCGGTAGCGCAGCGAACCTTGCGCCAGCAAGCGTATCTCGGAGAGGCTATCGACAACGACGCGGTCCGGCTTATGCTTTTCCACCGCGTCGAAGATCAGCCGCGTGGTTTCTCCAAGCTCCAGATCGGACGAATAGAGCAACGTTTGTTGCTGGTTCTCGTCGAGCAGGCTCTCGGGCGGAATCAATTCGAAGATAGCGATCTCATCGAGATCCCATCCGTGAGAGGCGGCGCTGGAGCGCAGCTCTTCTTCCGTCTCGGACAGGGTGATGTAGAGCGCCTTCTCCCCCGCTTTTGCGCCCGCACACAAGAAGCTCAGCGCTGTCGTCGTCTTGCCGGTGCCGGGACTGCCCTCAAACAAAAACAGCCTGCCGCGCTCAAGCCCGCCCGCGAGCACATCATCCAGCCCCTCGACGCCCGTCTTGGCGTCCCGGCCGTCCTTCCGTTCGGCTTTTCTCGTCATAGGACCTCGTCGCAGCAGGCGCAGGAAGCGGCCCGACGCTCGAACGCCAGGCCGCCCCATTGGTTCCATCGAAGGATCAAGGATAGACCGCGCGCCTATCCCACACTCCGTCGTCCTAAGTGCTTGTTTCCAAACACCTGCGCGCACGAGCAATCCGACCGGCTCGCACCCGCGCTACACTCGCGCGCATGCACGACATCGAAACCGCAAACCCCATCTGGATCCGCGCCCGCGCCATGTTCGCGCGCGCTGTGGCGATGCTTGGCGATGCGGCGGCGCTCGCGTCCATCCCCTTGCTGTCGCGCGCGCTCCGGCGCGACATCCTCGCCTGGATCGCCCCGCTCGAACACGTCGTTCGCAAGCTGCTGCTGGCCGAAGCCGCCGAACTCCACCGCGCCGAGCGCGCCCGCGCCAAACGCCGGGTGCGCATCGAGCACGTGCCGTTGCGCGGCATGGCGCAAACATGGAACGCGGGTTCTCAGACC
>JAEWNX010000096.1 GCA_023461135.1 Pseudomonadota bacterium | reverse complement strand
CCCCGCCCCCCCACTCCTATGGGTTTGAGCTGCGGGGCCGCGCCGCCATATTGGGGACGACCCGAATCTGCGAAAGCGAGGACATGACCGAGACGCCCGCCCGCCACGCCCCTATCGTCATTATCGGCTCCGGGCCGGCGGGCTATACCGCCGCGATCTACGCCGCCCGGGCGCTGCGCAAGCCGCTCCTGATCGCGGGCCTACAGCCGGGCGGACAGCTTACCATCACCACCGATGTGGAGAACTATCCGGGCTTCGCCGACGTGATCCAGGGGCCCTGGCTGATGGAGCAGATGCGCGCCCAGGCCAAACATGTCGGGACCGAGATCGTCGAAGACCTGATCGTGAAGGCCGAACTCGACAAGCGCCCCTTCCGCCTCACCGGCGACAGCGGCCAAATCTATCTCGCCGATGCGGTGATCATCGCCACCGGCGCACAGGCCAAATGGCTCGACCTGCCGAGCGAGCAGAAGTTCCAGGGCTTCGGCGTGTCGGCCTGCGCCACGTGCGACGGCTTCTTCTTCCGTGGCAAGGAAGTCGCGGTGATTGGCGGCGGCAACAGCGCGGTGGAGGAAGCGCTCTATCTCGCGCACCTCGCCAGCAAAGTGACGCTGATCCACCGCCGCGACTCACTGCGCGCCGAGAAGGTGTTGCAGGAGCGTCTGTTCAATCACCCGCGTATCGAGGTGGTGTGGGATTCAGCGCTCCAGGAAATCGAAGGCACCGAAGATCCCAAGGGCGTCACCGGCATCGTCATCAAGAACCTCAAGACCGGCGAGCGCGAAGAGCGCAAGGTGGACGGCGTCTTCGTGGCCATCGGTCACGCGCCCGCGACGGAGCTGTTCAAGGGCCAGGTCGCGATGCGCGAGAACGGCTACATCATCGTCAAGCCCGGCACGACGGAGACGAATATTCCGGGCGTGTTCGCCGCCGGTGATGTGGCCGACGATGTGTATCGCCAGGCGGTGACGGCGGCGGGCCTTGGCTGCATGGCCGCGCTGGAAGCAGAAAAATTCCTGGCTGCGCAGGAGTTGGATCACACGCGCGCCAAGTCCGGCGCAGCGGCCTAATCGGTCGTCATAGCCGGAACGCTCTCATGACACCCCACCTCCGCGGCCGAGCCATGCTATTCCGCCAAGCGGGCGCTGCCTCTTGCCGCCCCACATGGTTGCGCTTCAACGTGGCGCAGGCAAGCTCCCTGAGCGTCCCCCGCGCCGACATTACGCGGAGCGCTTTTCCGGGGCTTGCGCATCGTCTTCGTCGAGTTCGCTGTCGACGGGCTTTTCCGGCTGCATCAGATCTTCCGCGGCGTCGTTAGTCGTCGGTAGGGCGACCGGCTGCGACGGTTCTGCTGCGCGTTCGAGGTTGAGCGCTTCGAGCGCATCCTTGCCCTCGTGCCCGAAGAAGCCGCGGATGCGCACTTCACGCTGCGGGTATGGAATCTCGATGCTGGCCTTGCGGAGCGCGTCGTCGATCGCCCAGGTGTACGCTGCGTTCATCGCTTTTGGCCGCTTCACAGCATCCAATGTGGGCCATACGACGAGCGCGAAATCGAGCGCCGACTCGCTATATCCCGTCATCCACACTTGTGTTTTCTGCGTCGGCGTATCCGGCAGCGTGAACGGCACTTCGTGCGCCGCGGCGAGCACCGCGTCGCGCACCTTTTCCTTATCGGCGCCGTAGGCCACCTTGAACTGCACATGGATTCGCCGCGTGTGACCGCGCAGAGTCCAATTGATCATGGTGTTTTCGATCAGCTGCGAGTTCGGCACCAGCAGATAGACGTTGTCGTTATTGCGGATGCGCGTTGCACGCGGGCCGATCTCCTGCACCACGCCCCGCGTGCCGTCCGGCAACTCGACATAATCGCCGATATGGATCGCCCGGTCGGAAATTAGCACGAGCCCGGAGACGAACTCCTTCACGATGCCCTGCAGGCCAAGCCCGAGGCCGATGCCGATGGCGCCCGCAAAGACCGCGAGCGAGGTGAAATCGAGGCCGAGCGTCGAGAGCCCGACAACGAGGCCGAGCACGACCAGGCCATAGCTGAGCAGCTTTTCCGTCAGATAGAGCGCGCCGCTCCCCTCACGAGTGCGTTGGCGCAGGCGCTTCAGCGCCGAGCCGGCGATCCACGCGGCGAACATGAAGACGAGCATCGTCATGGCCGCCGCGGTCAGGCTGGCGAGCGTCACGCGCACATCGCCGATGGTCAGCAGCGCGAAGTTCGGAAGCTCGTCGATCTGGGTGTTCAGCATCGGTTTGTCCCGCGTCGTCCGTCTCTATCGACCCTGCCTCAGAGCTATGCAATATTGCAACGCGCGAGGCGCGGAATGGGCGCCCGGAAGGCGCGGGACATGGACTGGGACAAGCTCAAAACCTTCCACTTTGCGGCCGAGACCGGAAGCCTGACGGCGGCGGCGGAGAAGCTAGGCGTCAGCCAGTCCTCCGTCAGCCGCCAGATCGCCGCCCTGGAAAACGTCATGGGTGTTCCGCTGTTTCAGCGGCATGCGCGGGGCCTTCTGCTGACCGGTCCGGGTATGGCGCTCCGCGAGTTCACCCGGGAAATGGCGGGCGCAGCGGTGATCGCCGAGAGCACTCTGAAGGACGCCCGCGAGAAGGTGATCGGTGACCTGAAGGTCACCGCGCCGGTGGCCTTCGGCTCGACGTGGCTTGCCCCGCGGCTCGTCGCCTTCGCCGACCAGTATCCCGAGACGCGGCTGCAAATCCTGCTCGACGACCGCGAATACGATCTGCTGAAGCTCGAGGCCGAATGCGCGATCCGGCTCTGGGCCGCGACACACGCCGATCTCATCCAGCGCAAACTGCTCGACGTGCGCGTCGGCCTTTACGCGTCCGCGGAATACTTG
>JAEWNX010000095.1 GCA_023461135.1 Pseudomonadota bacterium | reverse complement strand
CGCGCAGAACATGCTGGGCGGGAGTTAGCGCGCAATGACGTGCGAAACGAGGATCACAGCGGGGTCGTCGCCTTCGTTGCGCCACGAGTGCGCGGTGTTGGCGTCCTCGCGTGCGATATCGCCGGCCCGATAAGTGAGCGGGTCGAGGCACGTGTTGCGCAGTTCGACCATCGTGCCTGCGACGATCACCGCATAGCCCTGAACCGCGGCATGATCGTGCCAGGCGATCACGCCGCCGGGTTGCACGATGAGGCGCCGTAGGCGTAACGCCCGCGTCGGATCGTGCGCGAGCGGCGTAAGCGCGACGTCGGCGCTTTCAACGCCGCTGGTTGGGCCGAAGCCTTCATGCGCCCGAGGACTGGCCTGCGTGCGGTCAGCGGGACACTCGCGCACCCGCGCCCCTTCGAGCGCGGTGACTGTCGCGTCGCCGCGCGGTGTGTCCTGAACATCCATTGACACGCACGCCGCGAGCAGCGCCGCCAGCGCGAGCGATAGCTGCTTCATGGAACCCTCCCAATCCGAAACTGCACCGGCGCGAGCCGCGTTCAGCCGGTATTGGAGGCTCCCATGGCGCTCGATCAAGACCTGTTAAAGCTGGAACACGGATTCTGGACGGAAGGCGGCGATTTTTATCGCGAACATGTGGACGAGAAATGCCTGGTGGCGTTCACGGAGATGGCCGGCGTTCATTCCAATGAAGAGATCGCGGGGATGAATCCCGGCGCGAACAACTGGAAGAACGTCGAGCTGGACGAGAAAGGGTTCGTGCGATTGTCCGATGATTCCGTGGTGTTGACCTACGAGGTCAGCGCGCAGCGCAAGACCGGCGAGCCGTACAAGGCGTTGGTGTCCACCGGCTATGTGAAACGCGACGGCGAGTGGAAGATGGCGTTCCACCAGCAGACGCCGCTGGATGCGATGAAGACCTAGCGCCTCACATCACGCCCGCTTTGCGCCACGCCTCTTTCGGCCAGCGCCGGTGCGCCCAAAACCATTGCTCGGGCGCTTCGCGGATGCGGGCTTCCATGAATTCGTTGATGCGCTTGACGCCGTCATAGATTGTCTGTTCGGCGTTGGGATTGGCGTAGTCGAGCGGGATGGCGTCGTGCACGCGCACATGGAATTTCGTGCCCTCGACGCGCCGGCCTGAGATCGGAATGAGCGGTACGTTGAATTTGAGCGCAAGACGTGTCGGCCCGTCTGCGGTCATGCAGTCATAGCCGAACAACGGCACGGCGAGGCCCTTGTTGTACTTCTGGTCGTTCATCAGCGCGACGCCGCGGCCCTTCTTCAGCGAGCGTAGCAGGCCCATGCCGCCTTCTTCGCCTTTCGCCGCTTGGAGTTTCAGGCCGAACGCGGCGCGCGTGTCGACAATGTATTTGTCGATGATGGGGTTGTTGGCCGGGCGGTAGGTGAAGTGACAGGTCGGATCTGTTTGCGCCAGGCAAAGCGAGGTCACTTCCCAATTGGTGAAGTGACCGCCGATGAACACGGCGCCCTTGCCCAACGTCGCTTCGATGCGCTCGCGGCCTTCGAAGATGAGATCGCCGCTGCGAAACTTGTCGAGAAATTTGCCCATATGCGGAAACTCGCCGGAGAGGCGGCCGAGTTCGCGGAAGCTTTCCTTGCGAACGTCGCGATGCCAGTCGTCGCTTTCGTTCGGGAACGACATGCGGATGTTGCGGATCGCGCTTTTCCACGCGCTGGTGAAGGAAGCGACGGGCGGCACGATCGCCGCGCCCCAGCGTGAGGCGCGCTCAAGCCCTAGTGCGCCGAGGCCGCCGACATAGGCGTACCAGGCCATCGCCTCGAGGCGGAAGTAGAAATTGACTGGCTTCGATTTAGCCATGCGCGGCGTTCATCCGCGATCGGATCGGCTGGAGCAAGGCGTCGAGCGCCGCCTCGTCTGCAAAGCGCGCCGTTACAGGCAGCACCGCGATGCGCGCGCGCCATTCGGGCGAGAGGCGCGCGGCGTCCTTCTCCGTGGTGATGAGCTGCGCGTCCCGCTCATCCGCCATCTGCGCCAGCACGTTCAAATCGTCCTCGGAATAGGCGTGGTGGTCATCGAAGGGCACCGCCTCGGTAAGCTCCGCGCTCAGGCTCGCCAGCGTCTCGAAGAATTTCTCAGGCCGGGCCAGGCCCGCGAAGGCCACGAGCTTGCCGCGCGGGATGTCGGCCAAAGGGTGCAGCGCGGCATGGAGGATGGGCTTTGAGAAATCCTGCAGCCAGTCCTGAACCTCCGCCGTCTCGCCCTCGGAATTGTGCATCATGATGACCGCATCGGCGCGCGCCAAGCCTTCGCCCAGCCGCTCACGCAACGGTCCAGCCGGGAAGACATCGCCGTTACCGATGCCGAATTGCGGATCGACGGCGATGATCGACAAGTCCTTTCCCAACGCCGCGTTCTGAAAACCGTCATCCATCACGATCGCTTGCGCGCCGGCCTGCGCGGCGGCGAGCGCGCCGGCATAACGATCGCGCGCGATCCAGGCGGGGCCGTCGCGCGCATGGAGGAGCGGCTCGTCGCCGACCTCGCGCGCATCCATATCCCCCGTCACCCGCAACGGCCCTTCGACG
>JAEWNX010000094.1 GCA_023461135.1 Pseudomonadota bacterium | reverse complement strand
CGCCCCAAGGGCCCCCGGGCGTGGGAAAGCAGCAACGCCTCGCCGTTTCTACGGCGAAGCGAACTGCACTCGCCTATGTGTCTGGCGGTTGCCGGACTGCCCGCCGCTGGAGATCAGGCAGTGGCGCGCAGCGCCGGCGTGTAGCTCGGAAATTCCACAGCGGGGCCGAACAAAAAGCCCTGCGCGAACTCACAGCCCATCGCCCTGAGCGCATCGGCTGTCGCGGCGTCTTCGACGCCTTCGGCCGTCACTTCCAGGCCAAGCGCATTTCCAAGGCCCACGAGCGCGCGCACGATGGTCGCGTTTTCGCGGTCGGCTGTGAGGCTGGAGACGAACGAGCGGTCGATCTTCAGCTTGTCGATCGGCAACGCGCGCAGCAGGAACAACGACGAATAGCCGGTGCCGAAATCGTCCAGCGCGACCTTCACGCCCTGGTTCTTCAGCGAGAGCAGCGAGCGTTTCGCGCGCTCCATGTCGCCGATCATTGCGCTCTCGGTGACCTCGATCTCCAGCCGCTGGGCGGGGAAGCCGGTTTCGCGCAGCGTGCGCAGCACCTTCTCGGGGAACCACTGATCGCGCACCTGGCTCGGGGAGATGTTGACCGCGAGCATGAATTCGCCGGGCGCGTCGAGCGACTTGCGGCACGCCTGCGCGAGCAGCGCCCAGAACATCGCGTCAACCAGGCCGGCCTCTTCCGCGACCGGGATGAACTGCGTCGGCGAGATCATGCCGCGCTGCGCGTGCGGCCAGCGCGCCAACACTTCGAAGCCGGCCAATGCGCCGGTATCCAGGCGCCCGACCGGCTGGAAATACGGGCCGATGTCTCCGTTCGGGATAGCGGTGCGCAGTTCGGTCTCGAGCGCGGCCTTCCACTTCAACTCCTCGTCGATCGAAGAGGCGAAGAACTTATAGGCGCCGCGGTCTTCCTTGGCGCGCAGCATGGCGGCGTCGCCGCGCTGCAGGAGATCGGCGGCGTCGCGGCCGTCCTCGGGACACAGCGCGATGCCGATCGACGCGCCGACGGTAAGCTTCAAGCCGTTGACCAGGATCGGCGCGGAGAGTTCGTGCAGCACGCGCCGCGCGGCCGCGGCGACCCCCTCGCGGTCCTTGGCGTCCTCCAGCAGCACCGCGAATTCGTCCCCGCCCAGGCGCGCGGCGAAGCTATCGTCGCGCAGGCAGCTTGAGAGACGCGTGGCGATCACTTGCAGCAGTTGGTCGCCGATGGCGTGACCATGCACGTCGTTGATCGGCTTGAAGCGGTCGAGATCGACGCAGAGCAATGCGAACGCGCACGGCTCGTTGCCGATCAGCGCCAGGCGCCGGTCGAGCTCTTCGAGGAAGTGACGCCGGTTCGCCAGGCCCGTCAGCGGGTCGTGCCGGGCCAGCGATTGCGCGCGCGCTTCGGCGGCTTCGCGTTCGCTGATTTCGGCCGAGAGCGTCTCGTTTGCGGCGACGAGTTCGTGCGTCCGTTCCTGCACAGTGCGCTCGAGATTGTCGCGAATGGCGTCGAGATCGAGCACCGCCTGGCGGCGATCGAGCTGGGCCTTCACCCGCGCCGTCAGCACGCGCAGATCGATCGGCTTGGAGATGTAGTCGTTGGCGCCGGTTTCCAGCGCCGTCGAGACGATGTCGCCGTCGTCGAGCGCGGTGACGACGATCACCGGCACGTGCTCGGCGTCGTAGAGCGCCCGGATGCCGCGCAATGCGTCCTGGCCCGAGCGTTCGGGCATCATCCAATCCAGCAGGACGAGTTCGATATTCTCGCGGGCGATCACGCCTTCGATGCCGACCGCGGTGTCGCGCAGCACGACTTCGTAGCCGCGCCGTTCCAGGCGGCGGCCAAGCATGTCGCGGTTCTGCGCCTGGTCATCGACCAGCAGAATGCGACCGAGGCGCGTCACCGCTGACGCGCCGTCCTTGCTTTCCGCGGAGGACATTCGCTCCCCTGCACCCGTCACACCATACCAACGAGCGAATTTACTCTGGCCTGGTTGAAGGCCCGCTAATAAGCGCAGACCTGGTCACGATTTTTCGATTGGTGATTGGCTAACCTTGACGCGCGCTAACCACGTTCGCGCGTCAAGCCGCGTATTTCTCGATCAACGCGACAAGGCCGGCGAAATCGACCGGTTTGGTGGCGAAGTCGTCGCAGCCCGCCTCCATGCATTCGCGGCGCGCGCTTTCCATCGCATGCGCGGTGAGCGCCACGATCTTCACATTGCTGACGTCCGGCGTCTGGCGCAGCACGCGTGTGGCTTCGATGCCCGACATTACCGGCATCGAGATGTCCATCAGGATCAGATCTGGTGAACAGGCCTTCGCCTTCTCGACCGCTTCCGCCCCGTTCTCGGCGACATGCACCTCATAGCCGCGCCGCTCGAGACGCCGCGTCAGCATCTCGCGATTATCGGGATGGTCCTCGGCGATCAAAATGCGCATTGCTGCCTCACGCACTCTTTTTGCTGTCGATTGCTGTAGATTTGGTTGCGGTAATGGACGCTACGGCAGGCGCGCGTGCGAAACGCAATGCTGCTGCGGCAAGCACGTCACGGTCGGCCGGCTTCAGCAAGTGCTCGCAAGCGCCCGCCTCCAGCGCGTGCTTGCGGTCGTCATCCACCGAGTGAACGATCACGGGGATGTCTCCGGCGCCGTGCTCGTGCAACAGCTTCAGAACATCCCAGCCGCTCATGTCCGGCAGGTTGATGTCGAGCAGGATGAGACTGGGATCGAGATTCTCCGCCATCGCAACGCCATCGCGCGCCGTCGATGCGGTGCGCACATGAAAGCCAAGACGCGACAGTGCACGCGTTGTTAGATCGCGCGCGCTCTCTTCGTCGTCGATCAGGAGCACGATGCGATCCATGCCCTGACCCGTCGCCATCGCTGAATCGATGCGATCCTGCGCAGGCGCGGACGCCAGATAAGCAGGCAAGCGCAGCGTGAAGGTTGAGCCCTTTCCATGCGTGCTGACGACCGAGACTTCGCCGCCCAGCATCTCCATCATGCGCCGTGTGATGGCGAGCCCGAGCCCCGTCCCGCCGAAGCGGCGCGCGGTTGAGGCTTCGGCTTGCGTGAATGCATTGAAGAGCCGCGCGACCTGGTCGTCGGTCATGCCGATGCCGGTGTCGCTGACATCGATCTCGATCCGGTCGCCGTCCTTTCCCGTGCGGCGGCGCGCATGCACGGCGATCTCACCTTGGCTCGTGAACTTCGCAGCGTTCGCGAGCAGATTGAGGAGACACTGGTTGAGCTTGAAAGGATCGGAATGCGCATCGCCCAGGCCCTCATCCAGGGTGAGCTTCAGCGTGTTGCCGTTCTTCTCGATGGTCGGCCGAACGGTGGCAACGGCTTCTTCGATCATGGCCGCGACGCCGAAGTCAGACGCCGTGACCTCCATGCGCCCGGCTTCGATCTTGGAGAGATCGAGAATGTCGTTGATCAGGTGCAGCAACTGACGCGCCGCGGTCAGCACGCGATGGATGTCGGCGATGTCGGTCTCGCGCGCGTCGGCTTCGGCCTCTTCGAGCAGGATTTCCGAATAGCCTATGATTGCGTTGAGCGGCGTGCGCAATTCATGGCTCATGGACGCCAAGAATTGAGACTTGGAAATGCTCGCGGCTTCCGCGGCCTCCCGCGCCGCGCGCAGCGAGGCCAGCGTGTCGGCAAGCACGCCGTCACGCGCGTTCATTTCTTCCATGAGCCCGGCGAGATGATCGTACATGTCGGCGACGCTGACGTCGGACTGATCGATGCTGGCCTCGCGCTGTTCGGGCGCCATGCGGTCGATGTCTTGAAACAGCGCACGTTTGGCGCGCAAGGCCGCCTCCGCGCGCTGCATGGAGGCGATGAAGGCCGCCTCCTGGCGTTTGCGCTCGGTGATGTCGCGCGAGAGCATGATGAACTTGCGCAGGCCTCCCGAGCGTCCAAGCACGCGCCGCGCCCAGGTCTGGACCCACGTGACCGTTCCGTCTTCCTTGAGGATGCGGTGCTCGACGCAGCCTGACGAGCCGCCCGCGACATCAAGGAAGTACTGCCGTATGGCCAGGCGATCATCCGCGTGGATCACTTTGGTTGTGCTGTTGTCGAACTCTTCGAACGTGAACCCGACGCCTAGAATGCTCTCGTCACCGTGCCACGTGATGCTCTTGGTCTTGTAATCGACGTCCCACACCACGCTGCCGCTCACTTCGAGCGCCATACGCAGCATGTTTTCGGTGCGCGCCGCTACGGAACGCGCGGCGACCAGCGAAGTGATGTCGCGCCCCGCCGCGTACACGCCGTGAATTTGCCCATCCTCGCCGCGCCAGGGCCGCGTCTCCCAATCGAACCAGGCGCGGCCGCCGGGTAGAGTGATTTCTTCTTCGCTATGGCGCACCCATTCGCCATTGAGCGCGCGCGTGAATGCATCGCGCCACCGCTCTTGCGGCAACGGCACGATGTCCTCGAACTTGAGGCCGTACACATCGTCACGCTGCAGATTGTCCAGCACGCTCTTGCTGACGGCGATCACCCTGCCCTGCATGTCGAGCAGCACGACCGCGGTGGTGTCGAAGTTCAGCAGCAGATGCGCGAGCGTGTGCTGAAGGTCCTCGCTGCGCTGCGCCTTGCGAAGCGCGTGTTCGGCGTCGACCGCGCTGAGACGCGCGGCCGTGACGTAGGCCATCAGCGCAAGTCCGCCGATCGCGGCGATGATAGCGAGGTCCCAGTCAGGATGTTGGCTCATGCCCGCCATCAACAGCGGCGCCACCACCAGGGAGAGCGCCGGCGGCGCGGCGCCCGCGAGCGCGATCGGCAACGCGCCGGATTGGCCTTTGCTGAAATGGCGCACCACGCCAGCAACCCAGAGCACCATCGCTGCGGCCGCGCCCGGCGCCTGACCGCTGAGCCACAGCGCGATGGGCAGCACCGCATAGAAGGCCGAACTTGCGAACGACCATGCGGCGATGCCCGCCATCGTGGCCCCTTCGATGCGGACGTCGGCGCGGTCCAGCCGGCGATAGAGTTCGGTGTCGAAGATCAACAGCAGCGACATGATCGCCGCCCAAGCCACGGGGCCGGACCCGCCCATGATGGCGGCGGCGATGCCCCCCGTCAGGATGATGAGGGCCACGGAGGCCGGCATCTCGCGCCGGCGGGTCTCGGCCGCGTTGGCGAGCGCCGATGGCGGTTTGATCATGCGCTTGGAGCCCCGGCAAAGGTGTCGACGTCTCGGGACGCTGCCAGGGCAGGGTGAATTAACCCTAAACCAATCGTCAGAATCGGCCCGTAGTCTCAAGGCGATGCCTCGCCTGGCCGACCCCGCCCTGCCCCAGCGCCGCCGCGCCCAGATTTTGGAGGCGGCGCGCGGCTGTTTCCGCGAACGCGGCTTTCGCCAGACGACGATCGAGGAGATTTGCGCGGAGGCCCGGATCAGTCCTGGGGCGCTTTACCGCTATTTCGACTCCAAGGCCGACGTCGTCGCCGCCATCGCGCTCGACGCGCGGGCCGAAGCGGAAGCGATGCTGGACCGGCTGGCCAGCGCCGAAGGCCTGGTGGATGGCCTCGCCGAGATGGCGCGCGCGTTTTTTGAGACGTTCGAGCAGGACGGCGACGCCGCGCTGCTCGCCGATATTTGGGCCGAAGCGGCGCGCGATCCCCTGCTCGCGAGGGCGTTGCAGCAGCGGGACCGCATCGCTGTCGGGCGGGTGGCCGCCGCGATCGAGAAAGCAGCGCGCAACGGCACCATCCATCCCGTGCTCTGCCCCGAGGAAGCTGCCGAAATCTTAATGGCGGCGCTCGAGGGCATTGCCCTGCGGCGCGGGCCCAGCGGCGAGGCCATTCGGCGCTACCGGACCCTGGCCCTGCACATTCTGAAACCGAAACGCTAGGCGCGGTGCGCCAGGATCACGCCGGCATTGATGGCGAAGCACAGCACCGAGAAGGCGAACAGCCAGGGGAAGCCCTGCGCATGGCCGCGCCGGGCCCGCATTTCGAGCCAGGCCCCGAGCGTGACCAAGGCGGCCGACAGGCCCAGGATCCACATCTCGTAGCCGTGCAGCAGACGGTGAAATTGCTCAAAGGAATCAGGTAGTAGCGTTGCCGACGAGGCGGCCCCTGAGAGCGCCGCGGCGAGCATGGCCAAGGCCGGCAGACCGCAGCAGATCGCGTGCATGCCGACAACGGCGGCGTGTGCGAGGTGTGCTCGGTTGGGGCTGTTACGTTGTAACATCACGCGCAACGTAGCGTGGTCCTTGAAGCGGTCAAGACCGCATCCGGACGCCTTCAGCGAGACATCTGTAGCACGTGCTTCATCATTCGGCGCACGCCGCAGCGGCGAAAGCTTGTAGCCACGCACGTCCAAGCGCATGTACGCAGCGCTGCATTGAGGTAGAGGGCAATGTTGGCGATTCTGATCGCAGTACGTGATTTCCTGATTGCTGCGGCGCTGGCGTGGGTCGGCGTCACGATGGAGACCACGCGCACCAATGATGCGCCGAGTTGCACGGGCGAGGCTTGCCAGCCCGATAGCCAGCGTTAGACGCTGGGCAATCCGCAGCTTGCGGTACGCCGCTGCGGACGTTCGCCCTTGAAACGTCCAACTTGTTGCGTTTCGGTTGGCGCGTGAACGGGCGCGCTTTTGCTGCGGCGCGCACCGCTTCGCGGGACGCACGCCATGACTTCGCCTGAGACGAGACCTGACGCCCCACGCGCCGGCGAGCCCGGCGGGCTGATTTTCACATTGGCGCTTGCCGTGGGCGTGCTCTGGATCGCCGGAAGTCTCGCGGCGGCCGTCGCGTTGATCGGCGTCGATAACCTTCGGACCTTGAGCGCGTTTGAACTGGGCGCCATCGCAGCGGGCGCACTTCTCCCGGCGTTGATGGCCATCTTTTCCGGATTGGCGGCGCGCGACAGCGCGCGCGCGCGCTCGGAAGCGCGGCGTTTGGCCGACGCTGCCGACCGTCTGCTCAATCCCGAGCGCAGCGCCGAGGATGCGGCGCGCCGTTTGGCGATGAGCGTGCGCGGCGAAATCACCACGCTCGATCACGCGCTCGAACAGACGCTGGCGCGCATTGCCGAAGTGCAAGGCCAGATCGCGCGGCAGGCGGCGGCGGTCGAGAACATGAGCGACCAGGCCAAGGCCGGCGCCAATCAGATGATCACCGGCATGGAGCGCGAGCGCGAGGAGCTGCTGCGCATCTCGCACGAACTCACCAACCGCGCGCAGACGATCGGCGATTCCATTTCGCGGCACACCGAGCAGATTTCGCAAGCGGCGCGCGTGGCCGAAGCGGAAGTGCGCGCGGCGGATCAGGCGCTCGACCATCGGCTCACCTCGTTCGGCGCGGCGGCTGCGCTGATCACGGACCGCACACAGCATTTGACCGGGGCGGCGCAAGCGAGCGCGGATTCTGCGCTGCGGCTTGAATCTGCGCTGTCCAACGCGCTCGACGTGCTGGCGAAGGCGACCAGCCTCACGGATGCAGCGCGCCAATCGGCCGACGCTGCAACGCTCGCGGCCAATTCCACCGCCGGCGCGGTGCGTGACACCACCATCCGCGCCATCGACGACGCCCAGCGCGCGGCCGATCTCATCCGCGGCGAAGCGGCGAGCGTCGAGCGCGAAGCCGCTGTGGCGCTGGAGCGTCTGCGCGATGCGGCGAACGCGGCGCGGGAGGCCGCGATCGGCGCGCGTGCGGCTGTCGAAGAGCAAGAG